>DAHWQF010000055.1 GCA_027334785.1 Acidimicrobiaceae bacterium | reverse complement strand
CCAAAGCGCTACCCCCCCTCGCCGGCCTCATCGGCGGCAGTGTCAACGTGAAGCACATCCGCGCCCATTGGGACGAGGTCCTGAGGCTCGCCGCGTCCATACAACAGGGCACGGTGACGGCCTCGCTGATGCTCCGCAAGCTCGGCAGCTACCCGCGCCAAAACGGCCTGGCGGTGGCCCTGCGCGAGCTTGGCCGCATGGAGCGCACTCTGTTCGCGCTTGACTGGGTGCAGGACGTCGGCCTGCGCCGGCGGGTGCAGGCCGGGCTCAACAAGGGAGAAGCGAAGAACGCGCTGGCCCGGGCGGTGTTCCTGAACCGGCTCGGGGAGATCCGCGACCGCAGCTTCGAGGTCCAGCGCTACCGTGCCAGCGGCCTCAACCTGGTGGTGGCGGCGATCATCCTGTGGAACACGGTCTACCTGGAGCGCGCCGTCCAGGCACTACGCGAGTCCGGGCAGGACATCGACGACGAGCTGCTGGCGCACCTGTCACCCCTGGGTTGGGAGCACATCAACCTCACCGGGGACTACATCTGGCAGCACAAGCTCGTCGAGCCAGGCAAGTTCCGGCCGCTGCGGCCGCTGGTCGAGGCTTAGCGTACGATTTTTTCCGTTTCGTGAGCTGACCCCCAGTACGTCGCCCGGAATGTTCGCCGAGCAGCGCGCAGGCTGACCAGGGAAGTGCTGTAACCACTCTCAGTGTATATTTCCAATACTATAGGCGTCAATACCGGTCATTGGGGAACCGAACAGTTCTTCTTAGGCGCTCCTGTTGACGCTGAGGGCGAGGTTTGCTAGGAAGTCATCAGACTTAGAGCTGCCATAACAGCGCTGTGAGCCGAAGAGTTCCTGGCTTAGTCGTCTAGTCGTGCTGGCTGTGTGTCGTGTGTGTCTCACTTTGTGAGACGTCTGGTTTCTCACCGGTAGGTGGGCCCGAGGGCCCAGGAGAGGGGAAGTCGATGCAGCTCGGCTCGTTTGCACGTTGGCGCCCGATTGACCACATGGGGGGACCTCGTTCGCACCGTGGCGCTCACCAGCAGGAGCGTCGGCCGTGGAGGCGCGCTGTCAGCGTGTCCGGCGCGCTCGTCCTCAGCTTCTCCACCGTCGTCCCCGTCGCGCTCACTGCGGCCGCCCAGCCCGCCGCTGCCCAGTCGCCGTGCTTCACGAGCAACAACTGCGCGCCGGCGAACGTCGCCTTCCCCGTCCCGGGCAACAACACCAACGTGAACATCCCTGGCGTCCCCGTGTGCGGCATCGAGGGGGACTACGCCCCTGTCGCCTCGCTCGCGATCGACCAGGCCTACGACGACCCGTCCAGTCTTAACGGCGCCAGCCAAAACGCTGTTATCAAGACTGCCTCAGGGACCACCGAGGGCAACTACCCGAACATCGAGGCCTTCCAGTTCAACCCGGCCAAGAACACCGAGCTGCAGGCCGGGGACACCATCACCGTTAGCCTGCCCCACCCCGCAGAGCCGTACTCAGGCGGGGGCTCGGTACTGCCCCAGCCGGCGATGGCGGACCCCGCCGGGGCGGAGCAGACCGGCTCGACGGTGACCGTGGGCTTCGGCCCCACTTCGGGCTCCCCCTACGGCATCCCGGGCCAGGTCGCCGATGTCACAGTTGCCTTGTCGGGGGCGGGGGCGGTGGCCGGCAGGACGGTCCGCCTGGACGCTTTCAACCCCTACAACCCGCCCGCCATCGACAACGCCCCGGGCCCTAACGTTTCGGGCAACACCTCGGCGGCTATCCACGGCTACAACTTCTCAGACGGCAAGTACGACCTGGGCAACTCGGCGACTACGACAAGCAATGGCGTGGCGTTTTTCCAAGTGAACGACACCAGCTCCGAGACCGTCGTGGTGGCAGCCACCGACACGACCGTCAGCCCGGCAGTCGGGGTCCTCCAGACGGCGACGATCAGCTTCAACAGCCCGACCAACCAGAGCGGGCCCTGCAGCGGTTACCTGGCAGCCCCCTCGGGGGCGGCCACCAACGGTTTTACCTACATGGTCATCGTGAACGGCGTCGGCTACCTGGTCCCTGGCGTAACGGTTTCGTCGGCCTCCGGCGTGGAGAGCGCCACGCTGACCGTACCCAACGGGGTACCGACTGCCACGAACAGCAACCAGGTCACCGTGGTCGCCTTCGACGCCGTCTCACCGCCCGGTGAGGGGACCCCGAGCAACAGCCTCCCAGCGCCTAACACTCCCTACCCGCCGAGCGACTTCTCGATCTCGACCAGCGAGGACCCGGTGCCCGGCTACCCGGGGACCGCCCCCGTGTTCCAGGCCGACGCGTCGAGCTCCCTGCTCCTCTACCCGGTGGACCCGTACGTGACGTCCACTTTCTTCCCTCCCGCTTCGAGCCTGACATCGTCGGCCCCGTCGGCGCAGGTGGGCACCAGTAGCACGGGCACGCTGACGGCGACGACCACCTTGCGCGACATCTACAACAACGCCGTCAACAACAAAGAGGTCAGTATTTTCCAGGGTCCCGGCACCCACGCCAACATCAGCCCCCAGACCCCACCCACGAACACGGCTTACCCGGTCACCGCCCAGGACGGCACCGTCACCTACGGCATCTCCGACAGTTGCGCCGAGACGGTGGACCTCGAGTCGACCGACGTGAGCGACAATGAGACGCTGTCGACGTTGACAGGGACGTTCCCCTTCCTCTCCGGAGCGCCCTTCACGCTCCCCGTCACCTTCACGCCCGGCCCGGCGCTCCCTCCCGACGGGACGCAGACCCCGACTGCGTGCGGCCAGACCCCCACGCAGTCCAAGGTGACGGTCTCCGTCGGCGGGACGCTCTCAGGGCCGGGGACGCTGGCAGTTGCGCCGTCCGACGGTGTGACGCCAGCAACGGTCAACGTGACCCTCGCCGACCAGTTCGGCAATGCCGACTCGTGCCAGCAGGTGGTCCTCAGCCCCGCCGCGAAGACTTCGCACGCCACGATCACCCCCCAAGATCCGCCGGACCCCTGCGCCGGTGACAACCTGCCCGGCTACACCGGCAAGAACGGCGTGGCCAGCTTCGCCGTCACGGACTCCACGGCCGAGACCGTGGTCCTCGGTGTCGCCGACACCACCGTGATCTCGGTGTGGCCGTCCAACGCCTCGACCAACCCTGACGACGTCGCCCAGATCAACTTCGAGGGAGCCGACCCCGCCCAGTCGACCGTGGTGGCAAGCTCGTCGACCGCCCCCGCCGACGGCCAGCCGGCGGCGACGGTGACCGTGACCCTGAAGGACGCGGCCGGCCAGGTCCTCCAAGGCAAGAGTGTCAGCCTCGCTGGTTGCGCCACCCCGCTCACGAGCCCCTGCACCCCGGACGCGACCACGACCATAACCCCGGCCACCTCCAAGACCAACGCCAGTGGCCAAGCGGTCTTCCAGGTCGCCGGCTCGACCCCGGGAAGTACCGTTACCTACCAGGCCACCGATACGAGCGACCTCGTCGTGGTCACCGAGACCGCAGCGATAACGTTCACCGTCGGCGGGGCTTCCCTCGGCGCCAACCCCGCTACGGTGGTGGCAGACGGCACGGGCACCTCGACCGTGACCTTCGTGCTGAAGGACAGCAGCGGCACCGGCATCCAGGGCGCCCAGGTGAGCCTCGCGGCCAGCCCGGCCACGGGCGCCACGGTGTCTGTCAACAATGTCCTCACTTCTACGGCGACGACGGACAGCACCGGCACCGCCACCTTCACCGTGAGCGACACCCAGGCAGGGCAGGTCAGCTTCACTGCCACTGCCACCTACACGCCGACTGGGGGCGAGACCTGCCTCGGGGTGACCGGTAGCGGTGGCACCTGCACGGTGGTCGCGCTGGCCAAGGTGGACTTCATCGCCGCGCCCAACACCTTCAACATCGTCGCCTCGCCGGCTACGGACGTACCTGCCGACGGGGTGTCGACTTCCCAGGTCACCCTGACGGCCCTCGACTCGCAGGGCAACCCGGTAGCCGCGTTGCCCGTCGAGCTCTCCACGACGGGCAACGCGCAGGTGGCCCCGGCCAGCGGGGTAACGGCCAGCAACGGGCAGGCCATCTTCTCGGTGACGGACACCACCGTCGAGACCGTGACACTGAGCGCCAGCTACCAAGAGATCGGTGCCCCGTCGGGGACCTCGTACCCGGCCGCCGGCTGCACGTCGGCTACGTGCACGGCGACCGTGCAGTTCGTCCCGACCGAGGCCGAGCAGTCGACGGTCGTGGCATCGCCGACCTCGGCGCCGGCCGATGGCAAGTCAGCGGTCACTGTCACCGTCACACTGCTCAGCGGGTCGGGCACGCCGCTCGTCGGCCACTCCGTGGTACTCACGACTGGTTCTGCCACCACGACGGTGACCTCGAACAACGTCGGGGGCCTCACGAACGGGGAGGGTGCCGTCGCCTTCTCGGTCACCGATTCCCAGCCCGAGGCCCTAACCCTGTACGCCCGTGACACCACCACCGGGGCGATCATCGACCAGACAGCCGCGGTCACCTTCGTGCCTACCGAACTACAGAGTTCGACGGTCGTCGCGAGCCCCACGTCCTTGCCCGCCGGCGGCCCGCCGGGAGCCCCCAACACGACGACCGTGACGGTCACTCTGGTGGGACCGGTCCCGGCCACATGTCCGATGGCGAGCGTCGCCGGCCATACCGTGGAGCTCACCTCGGCTTCGGGCACGGCCCAAATCTCCCCGCCCGTCGCGACCAACAGTGGAGGGGTAGCGGTGTTCACCGTCTCTGACCCCGCGGTCGAGACCATCGGGCTCACCGCCGTGGACACCACCTGTGGGCTGACCCTCGACCAGACGGCCACGGTGGCCTTCACGGCCAACGAGGCCAACCGCTCGACCGTGAGCGTCAACCCCGTCACCACTTCGGCGAACGGCCCGGGGGCCACCTTGTCGGTCACCCTGTTGAGCGCGTCCGGCGCACCGGTCATCGGCCACCAGGTCACCGTCGCCGCCACGGGCAGCGCGGTCGTCACCCCGCTCTCGCTCGCCGTCGGGTTGGCCCCAGGGGAGACCAACTCCAGCGGGTTGGCCCAGTTCACGGTGACGGACCCGACGGTCGAGGACGTGACCCTGGTCGCCACGGACGCGACGGCGAACACCGAGATCTACCAGACGGCCACCGTTTCCTTCACAGGCAGCGAAGCCAACCGCTCGACGATCGTGGTGGCGCCCACCTCGGGCACCTCGACGGCCGGCTCGACCGCATCGGTGCCCGCGAGCGGGCCCACGATCATCAAGACCGCCACCGTCACAGTCACCCTCCTGAGCGGCGGCGGCGTCCCGCTCCAGGGCCACAACGTGTCGCTCTTGTCTTCCTCGTCGACGGCCCTGGTCACACCGGCCACAGCGACGACCGGCAGCTCGGGCGTGGCCAACTTCACCGTGAGCGACCCCACCGTGGAAAACGTCGTGCTGAGCGCCCTCGACCGGACGAGCGGGGTCACCCTGGTGCCGACGGTGACTGTCGATTTCTTCGCCAACGAAGCCAACCAGTCGACCGCGACGGCCTCCCCGACCGTGCTCAAGGTGCGCAAGTCCTCCACCATCACGGTCACGCTGCTAGGCCCGACTGACGCCCCCATCGAGGGCCACACGGTGGCCCTCGCCACAGGCTCGTCGACCACCACCGTGACCCCTCTCACCCCGGGCGGCGTCACCGACTCGGCGGGACAGGTGCAGTTCAGCGTGACCGACACGGCCGAAGAGGTCCTGTCGGTAACCGTGACCGACACCGGCACTGGCGCAACGCTCTACAAGGCGGTCCAAGTGACCTTCACCAAGCCTTGAACCAAGGAAGGAGCTTCCTCTGATGAAAAAACCAGGACTGCGCCGGTACTGGCACCAAGCCGGCGCCATCATCGCCGGCTTGGCCTTGATCGGCGCCCTTCTCGGGCCAGCCCCCGCTGCCTCGGCTAGCGGTACGATCGCCCAGGTAGCCCCACTGCAGGGGGTGACCCTCGTCAACCAGGCGTTCAACGGCCAGTTGCAGGTCGCAGGCGCCACTGGCGCGGTGACCTTCACCCAGTCGACCGGCTCGCCCAACGTCTCGGTGTCGTCCACGGGTGCAGTCTCCGCACCCAGCACCCTGGCCGCCGGCACGTACTCGGCGACCGGTACCGACAGTGACTCCAGCGGGGACAGTGGGACTTGGGCCTACACTCTGGACGTACTGGCGCCGGCGCCGGCAGGGTTCAGCGCCACGGTCGTCAACGTCTACCAGTCCGAGTACTCGGTGGCCCAGCAGCTCGGCCGGGGCTCGTCGCTCCAAACCGTCTCGCAGTACCAGCAGACGGTCTCTCAGACGAGCACGCTGCAGATGGCGGCTCTCTACGATGCCGTCCAGCAGAACCCGGAGTGGTACCAGATCCCCTCGCTCATGCAGACGGTTGCGTCCGACGCGAGCCTTACCGCGACGTCGTCAACAGTGAGCCAGGCCGGCGTGATGCGCGTCGCCGGTGCCGAGAGCTTGAAGCTAGGCAGCCCGCACCATGGGCACGCCTCGGCCGCCAAGGCGAGCCCGAGGCCGGAGGTTTACGGTTCCGTGGTGGGGCTAAAGGCCCAGGGCCAGCTAACCGCGGTAGGACCGTTCGTGCCCCAGTCGTGCCCGGCCGGGATCCCTGACGCCGCCGTGTTCGCGCTCCAAATTGTCGTAGACGTGTCCCAGAGTGTCTACAACTTCCTCTTGTCGCTCGCGGTGGCGTTCGCTGATGCCATCGACACACAGATAGGCCTCGGCATCGCGGCATCGGTCGCCGCGGGTGTCCTTGCCGCTGCTGTCATCGTGCACGACGTCCTTGCCTTCGTGGCGCAGCTGGCCAGCGACTGTGCGGCGAACAACCTGGCCGGCCAGGTGGCCAATATCGACAACACCACCGTCCAGACCTATTCGCTCCTGACCACGCTCGGGACCTCTCTCACCCAACTGCAGACGACAGAGAACACGACATTGACGGACGTGCAGAACGTCCAGACGACGCTTACCGACCTGAAGAACACGTTCGTACAAACCATGGCTACGGACACCACGACGATCCAAACGACTGTCGGGAGCGACACCCAGGCCGTGTACACCGAGTTGCAGGCCGACATCTCGAGCCTCCAGTCGGACGTGACTACCATCCAGGAGGACCAGGCCACTTTGAGCAACGAGGTCATCAACCAGGTGAACACGGACAGCTCCTCGGTCCAGTCCTCCCTGTCGTCTGCGTTGACCAAGATCCTCGCCGAGACCGACAGCAGTGCCAAATCGCTCGCAGACCTGGTCAACATGGACAACCAACAAGTCCTGAACGTCCTGCAGTCCAACTTCACGACCCAGCAAAGCGAGTACTACGCCAACTTGACCCTGGAGATCGAGCAGGCCCTCGCCCAGTACGGGCCGACCGTCGCTGAAGTACAGCTGGTGCTGCCGGCGTCGCAGGGCGGCTACTTGAACTCGACGCCGGTGGGGGTACAGGAGGTCGTCACGAACGACCTCAACGCCTTCGCGGCGCTAGGGGGCAAGATCGCGCCCGACGCGGACAAATACCTGGCCGAGGCCAACGCTGCCCTCGCCGCCGGGGACTATATAACGGCGTACCAGGACTACGCCGCCTGCTACCAGACATTCGCGTGACCGAACGGGCGTTATTTGGACCGCCGCCATAGGTTGTGGTGGGGCCTGGCCGTCGTGGCCGGGGCGCTGGTGCTGGTCGGGGCCGGCGTCGGCCTCGGCGTCTCCCTTCGCGGGGGCGCCCGGCCAGTAGCCGCAGGAGGCACGGGTGCAGGCCCCGCCAAAACGACGGGAACTGCCGGCGGGCCAGTCCACGCAGGGGGCCGCAGCCATGGGGGCCGCAGCCATGGGGGTAGTGCCGACGTCATCGACATGAACCTGGCGACCGGGGTCGAATGCCGGCCCCCGGCCGCGCCGGGCCCGGCCCATCCCGACCGTGTACTAGCGCAGCTCTTCAATGTCCACGACGGCCACCACAGCGCCTACCTCCTTGGTTGGCAGATCGTCCCCTGGCGGGGACCGGGCACCTACAAGTTCGCCACCGCTGGGGACCTCCTGGCCCTGGAGCCGCCAGCTGGGGGGCAGCCCTTGGGCTTTGGGAAAGGGACGGTGACGTTCTTCGGCGGCTCCGACTCCGGTACTGTCCACGCGGTCGTAGCGTTGAAATCTGGGGCCACCCTCAAAGTGGACGGCACCTGGATATGCGCCACGGCGGCCGGGTAACCAGGGAGCCGGGGCTCATAGGGCGAACCGGACAAACCTCGACTGCGGGGAGCTGGATATAGAGCGCGCCGGTCCGCCGGTGCTCTGCGGCTCGCTGAACGATCATGGTTGAGTGAGAGAGCGGCACTGAGATCGGTGGCGGGCCATGGCCATTGTTGCTGTCGCCGACCCAGGGCTGGACCAAGTCTTCGTGGTCCTCGACGGTCCTGACCGTTGTGCTTACGACCGCCTTGTACTACCGGGATAATCACGGTCGCAACGAGCAAGGCCTCACACCCTGCGGACGCGCTCTCTTCAGCCAGCAGAGGGCCTTACAGGCAGCCAACCGCTCATCTGGGTGACCTCGGCCTAGCGGCGTGTTCGCAGCTCTACCTGCAATGCCCCCAGCGTTCCCCCAGCCTAGCGGCGTGTTCGCCGCCACTTTGCGCCGTTACTCAGGAGGCCCTTGGCAGAACAGGCGATGCGGCTGCTGGGCGGGCGCTCACCTCGCCACTTCCGGGGACTGCTTGGGCGCTGGCCTCCTAGTCCTAGTCGTCGCGGCCAACTGCTCGGGCCTGAACGGGCCTTGGCCTCTCTGGCGGCGGCGCCTGGCGACCTCCTCCTCTGTCTCCTCTGTGTCGGCCGCCCTTTCCCGGGATGCCTCAGCGAGCCCGGGGAGCTCGGCCCGGAGCGCCTCCAGGGAGCCGAGGCGCACCCGGGCGTCTTCGAGCGCTGAGCGCGCCTCACCGGCGAGGCGGCTCGCCTGCTCCGCCTCCGAGCGCGCCAGGTGGGCGTCGTGGACCACCTGGGCCACACGGAGCAGCTCCGCGAACAGGAGCCTCCAGGCGGCCGGCGTATCCTCGTCGAGGTCGGCCTGGGCCATGAGGGCGGCCACCGACCTGAGGGTCCCCCGCGGGAACCGTTTGTCCGTGGCCGAGTTCTGGCGGGGTCCCTGCGCCGAGCGGACAAGGAGGCCCGAAGCCTGTGCCAGCGGCCCCGGCACTCGCTCGGTGCGTCCTGACAGCACGGCCAGCGCCCCGGCCGCGTCCGAGGCGACCGCTCGCCAGGTAGCGACTTCGTCGACTGGGATGGACCCGAGCCGGCGCACTACTTCGCCCAGGTCTTTAGTCGCTGCTCCCCACCCGGCCGGGCTAGGCCGAACCGTCCCCTGGTGGGCTCCATTGCGGCCCTTCCGGGGAGCCTGCTTGCCCCAGCGCGCTGAGGCCTCCGCCCAGCGGTAGGTGGGGTGCCGGCCGGCCCGGGGGTCCTCGTGAGCCGCCTTGGTTGCCGCTTCGCCGCCCCACTCAGCCGCAGCCTCTCGCCTCTCTGCCTCCCCGTCTTCCCAGCGCGATCGGAGGGCGGGGAGCGAGAGGTCCCGTGCGAGCTTGCCCCCGCCGAAGAAGACTGCCACCCCTCCATCGGAGGGCGCCTCGGCGACCGCATAGCCGACTACACGGTGGCCCCCGGCCCGGTCGTAACGGGGCCTCGCCGCGAGCCCGGCGTCGCGGAGGAGCCCCACGAACTCTGCCTCGCCCGTGGCAACGGTGGCTGCTCCGCGCACCACCCGGGCGAGCTCTTCGCGCTCGGGTCCGGCCCGCTTGGTGCGCTTGGCCTTCTCGGCCTCGGCGCGGCTGAGCCCGGGCATGGCGGCCTTCTTGGCCCGCCCCTCGACGGCGGAGAGCCCGTAGCGGGCTTCCATGTCGGCACAAAGGCGGCTGAGCCGGCGGAAGTCGTTGGCCGTGCGGGCCACCTTGCCGTCCTCGCGCACCAAGTTCACGACGACGTGCACGTGGTCGTTGCCGGCCTCGGAACGGCCGTGGCGGACCGCCACCCAGCGGCAGGGGGCCTGGCCGTCGCTCCCGTCGAAGCCGAGCCGGCGCATTGCCTCGCGGGCCACCTCCGCCCACTCGGTGTCGGTAAGGTCGCGGTCAACCTTCCCCTTGGTCGACAGCGCCAGGTGCCAACAGGGCCCGCCGGCTACCTCGGTGCCGAAAAGCGTGGAGGGCAGGCCCATCGCGGCCGCGAGCTCCTCGAGGCGGGCCTTGTCCGGTCGCAGGCCGGCCTCCACTCGGAGCGACGCCGAGGCCGCCACGACGTGGGGGTCGGTGTGCTCGGCCTCCCTCCCCGGGCCGAACAGGTAGCGCACCGCACCCGAGGGCCCCTGGCCCCTCGTCACCTTCGCGATCACGTGCCGGTGCCCTTCGGGCTCACCGTCCCGCCTCTCCTCGGGGGCCTCCCCCGGCGGCCGTCAGGAGTGCCGCCAGCTCGGCCATGCGCTTGCCGGCCCCCCGGACTTCGGCCAGGACCTCGTCGGCCCCGCTCGGGATGTCGCGACGCACATGGGCCAGGTGGGTGAGCTGGTTCAGGTTCACGCAGGCCCCGTGGAGGTCCCTCGCCACGGCCAGGAACTCGCGGTAAAGGGCGCGCCGGGCGAGGAGGCTCGGGCGGCCCTCGGGCATCGCCGACTCGACCAGGAGGCGCTGTACCGAGACGCCCTCGGCCGCGGCTTTGGGGACGATCCAGGCCTCTTCTTCGGGGGAGAGGCGCACACCTACAAGGCGTTGCCGGCCGCCAGGCCGCCGGCGCATCCGGCCTCCCGGCCGGGCCGTGGAGAGGCTTCTCTCGGCCTCGGGCCGCCCCCGTCGCTGTGCCGCCCTCGCCCCGTCGCTGTGCCGCCCTCGCCCCCTCGCCGGCCGCTCGGCCGCCGTCCTCCTTCCCCCTGGGGAGCCCTTCGGCGCGTACCGCACCGGCCCCGGTGCGCCCCTCGTCCGGCCCTGCCTGGGCCCCGAGGACCGGCGTCCCGCCGCCCCTCTCCGGCGCCCCCCAGGACGCCGCCTCGCCCCGCCGAGCGCCCTCCAAGTGGTCCCCACCCGAACACTTGTCCACGCCACCAGAATGCACGTTCCCCCGGTCCGAGGCAAGGACCGGGGGCGATCAGTTGTACTGATCGCATATCGTGGGGACGACGACCTCACGGGCGAAGGTCGCCGGCCAGGAGACCGCCGAAGTCTCTCCATGGACGCTCTGGCCCCCAATGGACGCTGAGGGCCCGGACCGCGTACCGTGCGACCACATGTGGGCCCTTTGAGACCAGGGCTGGCTGCACCTCCCAGGGTTCGTCAGCCCCGACAGCCTCGATGCAAAAGGCGGTTTTGGTAGTAACGCGCGTACGGCACCCGCACAGTCACCCCTCATCCCCGCCCGCGTGGGCGATGCCGGCCCGGCTCCGCGTGAGCACGGAGAGCAGTCCGCCCAGACCGCAGGTCTCGCACAGTGCAGCGACAGTACGGGACTCAGACCTCCGGAAGTAGCGGCCTCACTACCCCGTTGAGCAGGTAGTCCGCGATGTGAGAAGTGGCGCGGAAAGAGTTGAAGTATTGCTCTCCGGGTGGTATCCTGGAGAGGTGAGTGACGCCGTAGCTGCAGAGCTTGCGGGGATGCCGGAGCGATGGGCCCTAGAGCGCTTCGAGGCAGACGGTGAGGTCCGTGTCTTTCGGGGCCCGAAGATGCTCGCGATCTTCGACAAGGACGACCTCGGGATGCGAAACGTGGTGGCGGTCAGCCTCACCGACGTCGGCATTCCCTGCAAGGACGTCGCTCAGTGCTTTGGCCTCAGCGTTCCCTACATCTCGATGCTGCGTGGCAGGCGCAACGAGCGCGGCTCTGAGGGCCTGGTCCGGCCTCGAGGACGCCAGCGGAGCCTCACGCCTTCAAAGCTTCGCCGAGCGGAGGCGTTGTCCGACAA
>DAHWQF010000559.1 GCA_027334785.1 Acidimicrobiaceae bacterium | reverse complement strand
TTGTAGAAGTCGTCTGTGCGGGCTAGCTCGTCCAACGTGCCGAAGGCGCTGAGACGCCCGCCCTCTATCACCAAGACTCGGTCACAGATGCGCAATACGGACAGGCGGTGTGCGATGATGAACACAGTGAGGGAGCCGCGGAGGCCAGCCAGGGAAGCCTGGACTGCTGCTTCTGAGGCGAGGTCGAGAGCGTTGGTGGCTTCGTCGAGCACGAGCAGCCGGGGTTGGCCGACCAGGGCGCGGGCGAGACAGATGCGCTGGCGTTGGCCGCCGGAAACAGCATCGGCCTGTTGACCTATGACGGTGGCGTAGCCGGCAGGCATCCTCTCGATGTCTTCATGGATATAGGCAAGGCGCGCCGCGCGCTCGATTTCGGCCTGTTCGACGTCGCGGAAGAAACGGATGTTGTCTGCTACCGTGCCCGTGAAGAGCCGAGGTTCTTGTGGGACATAGGCCACTTTCCCTTGCCAATCGTCGCGGCGAAAGGAGCTCGCCGGGATGTTGTTTAGGAGATAGGCGCCAGCATCAGGGTCCCGGAGGCGTAGTAGCAACTGGGACAAGGTGGACTTGCCCGCTCCGGTGGGGCCGATCACACCTATAGTTTCGCCCCCTTGGACATCGAAGGTTATGTCGTGGAGCACGGGTCGGCCTGCTCGGTACGAGAAGCTGACGTGCTCAAAGGCGATGGTCCGGATCTCTGGGAGAGGGGAACTTCCGGGGTTTGGGGCAGAAGCTCTGTAGCGCTCGATTGAGCCGAAGAGGCGGTCCAGGTACGGCATGACTTGGATGATCGCGTGATTGGAGCTTTGCAGCTGTTGGCCATAAGACGAAGCGCGTACGAGGATGAGGACCACTGCACCGAGGGAGGCGAGGTTCCCTGCGTGAGCAAAATAGATGACCGCTATCCCGCCGACGATGATGAAGTAGATGGCGCTTTGGTAGACGCCACCCACTATGCGTAGCGTCAGGTTGGCGTGAAACGAGGCATTACGCGCGGCCTCGATGAGCCTGGCGAGTCGTGAGCGATAGGCGCCGGTGGCTCCGAAGACCTCCGTTTCCTCGGCGAGGCGAACCGACTCGCTGATACCTCCAGCCTGGTCTATATAGGCCTGTGAGCTGTCGCTTGCCGCCTTGCGGCCAGCTCGGTCGAGCGGCCGGAACGCCGCGAAGAGGACGATGGCGCTGCCGAGGACTACAGCGGCCGCCATGGCGCTCAGCGAGAATGCCGAAGCGATGAGCGCAAGGAACATGGCACCGGCAGATATGACGGCCGCTACGTTCATGACCGCACCGACGGCTTGGTTGATCTGGTCGGTCATCAGCTCTTGGAAGTGGCCTTCTTTGTCGAGTGATTTCACTGACCAAGAAGCGCGTGCGAAGGCGTCGAAGAGCTCGTTTCGCAGTTCGGCTTGGACGTTGGCCGCGATGCGTGCAGGCAGCCAGGCGATCGCTAATTGGAGCACGGTCCGAAGGACGGTTATCGCGAGTGCGGCTATCAGCGCTTCGCGTAGCGCCATGTGCAGGTTGAGCGGCCCAGTGGCGACGGCGACGGCGTGGCCCTTCAAGACCATGGCGGCGGCGATATTTGCCATGAGGGCGAGGATGGCGGCTTCGATTAGCCCGGCTACCAGAGAAAGAGCCCCGAGCACGGCGACGGGCAACATGCGCTGGCCCAACATGGGGCGGAGCTCCTGCCAGCCTCGGTAGAGGCTCGTCCTGCGCAGGGTGCGCGCCAAGTGCGAGCTGCCGCCTCTCCTTGCTGCGCGCGTGCTCATGTGGGCTTTAGCGGGCACGGGCTGGCCTGAGCGTCTGGTTTGGGGATGGCTGCACCGGTGCTGGTGGTTGACAGGGCGGCTGGCGCCGCGAGAGGTCTGCAAACAGTGTGGCGAAGGACGTCGAGCTCATTTTCAGCCCCACTTCGGTCGGCACACACGGCTCACAAGCGAGGAGCTTCTTCGCGAGGGCGATGTTTGCCATGTGGGCAAGATAACAGGTGGAGGCCTAGGCACCCATCTGATGGCACTGATAGTGGTGTCCCAAGCATTTAGAGTGTCTCATACTCGCGCCGTTTTGCTGATCGTCTGGAAGCAGAATGTCAACTTCGCTCATGAAGTCCCTGGTCAGCGGTAGCGCACGACGTGTGCCGGGACACCCACGGCTACCGCGTTTTCCAGTATGTCGCGACTGACAACGGCCCCCGCTCCGATCACGGCGTTGTCTCCGATGGTGACCCCCTTCAGGACTGTCACCTTCGAGCCGAGCCAGACGTTAGGCCGAAGTTACGAAGCCCGTAACGACAAAGCCCCCGCTGAGCAGGGGGCTTCTGTGGAACGAGCGTGAGCGTTCTGTCTACATGGCCTTGAGCTCTATGGGGACTGGGACGCCGATCAGTTCGAAGGCACGGCGCTGTAGGGGCTAAGGACGGCGAGCTGGGTGGTGCGGGCACCGCCGGCAAAGACCAAGGTATTGCGGGTGAGGGTGGCCATCTCGTCGAGCAGGGTGGCGAAGCTGTGGAGGGGCTGGCCGTCGGGGCGTCGTTTGCGCGAGGCCTTGGAGAGGGCCTCGGGTGAGCGCAGGGCCGGGGCGACAGGGTCGCTGCGCTTCAGCGGCGCTTCGTCAGTGAAGCAGAGCGGCGCCCAGGCCCGGCGCAGGTGCCAGACGAGGTACAAGGC
>DAHWQF010000558.1 GCA_027334785.1 Acidimicrobiaceae bacterium | reverse complement strand
CGTCAAGCTGCCCATCGGATGGTCGAAGACCAAGGTCACGGCGGTGCAAGTCGCCGTAGAGCCGCCCTCTGCCGCCCAAACCGTGGTCGTCCGGTCCCTGCATATCGAGCGCTTCAACGGGGCAACCGTGGAACGGGTGGCTGCCCCCGCCCCCAAGGTGGTCCCCGAAGTCCTCCACGTCGGTGCGCAGTAAAGGCCGATGGTGCGGGCACCGAGGCTGACTCCGCCCGCGACGTTCTGCTTGATGATGTGAAAGGCTGGGCCTGTGCCGATAACACGGGCCGACGCTGCCCGTCTGGTGGGCCCGGCCAGGGACGGCGCCTTGCTGCGTGTCCATGTACAACCGGGTGCTCGCCGCGAGGAGACGGGTAGCCTCTACGGCGACTCGCTCAAGGTCAGCGTCCGCGCTCGCGCTCAGGACGGCCGTGCCAACCAGGCCGTCCTTCGGCTACTCGCCCGCTTGCTTGAGGTCCCGCCCACCTCACTCTCGCTGGCGTCGGGCCAGGCCTCGCGCCACAAGCGCGTCCTTTTTTCGGGCCTTTCCGCCGATGAACTTGTCGAGCGCCTCATGCTGCTGAAGATCCCGGCACAATAAGACGCCGGCAAACCCACCCTCCTCCCATCGTCCCAAGTCCTAAGGCAGCCCCCAGCGGAGCCCGTCGCTCGTCGCGATCAAACCGCTGCCCAGCGGGCCGTCCCCAAGGAAAGCCCACCCGTAGCGTGGGCTCAGGAAGTCCATCGCGCTCACTCCGTAACCGTTGTAGCCCTCCAGTACACGCCTCCAGCGACGGCCACCATCGGCCGACACGAAGAACGTGTTCTCGGTCCCGATGTAGAACCGGCCCGGCGCCGGCGCGGCCATAACGACAAAGGTGTCCTGGCGTGGGAGGCCTGAAGGGTCGGGCCTGGCAAGGTCCGTGTCTGCCGCCCGGAGCGACCACGTCCTGCCCCTATTGTGCGAGACGTAAAAGCCGTGTGTGGCCGACCCGGCGGCCGCCCCGCCGAGGCAGAACGCGGCCATGGTGCCCGTCGCCGACTCAGTTAGGGCGTTCGCGGTCAGCCAATGCGGGGGGCCACAGGGGTCTCGGACTGTCTGCCAGGTCTGGCCCCCGTTACTTGTTTCTGAAACGAGAGGGGGTGCGTCGCCGTAATGAGAGGTGGCCACGACCGCGTCCGAGGGCGCCGGCCCGAGGGTTATGAACGCTTCGGTCGGCCTCGGCGCCACCGGGATCTTGGAAACAGCCCGCCACCTGCCCGCAACGCTCGCAAGGCGCCACAGCTGCCACTTGCCGGAGGTGACGGCCAGGGCTTCCCCGCCGGCCTCGGCCAGCGAGACTACGGGGCCACCCAGTCGGGCCACTTGCCACGAACCGCCTCCATCGTGAGTGAAGGAAAGCTCTCCCCCGACCTCGGCCCAGCCGGTCCGGCGAGACGAAAAGGCCAGCGCCGCCGGCATTGGCGCCCCCGTCCCAATCTGCAATGGCTGCGCCGGGGGCACGGGCCAGGCCCCCGGGCGTGAACCGGGCAGGGAACCGGCTCCCTCGACCTCCCAGTGGCGCCCGGCATCGGTCGTCTCGACGAGCCGGACGGGCAGGGCGCGACCCGTCGGCTGAGGCGCCGCCGTCGCGTCTTCGCAGTAAACCTTCGCGGCGGTAAGCCCGACCCCGACGCTCGGGCTCAGGAAGTCGAACCCGGCCAACACGCTGCCTTCCACTGCTGCGCCGGTCGGCAGCCGCGCCGGCACCCGGGCGCACGGGCCGGGCGGGTGCACCAGTGCCAGGCGAGGTACCGTGCCGTCGCGCCCACTGCCAGCCGCAAAGATCGCCAGCAGGACGGCCGGCGCTGCGAGGAGGCGCACAACTTCCTTACCCCGCGGACGACCGAGGCGTTCCCCGAGAGCCTTGGGGCCCACAATCACTGGTTGAGACCCAATGCAGCGCTCCGGAGGTCGAGCGTCAAAAGGTGACCACGAAGGCCTCGCCGGTTCGGCGACCGTCACCAAAGAGCGAAGTGGGGGCGACCTCGAGTCGCTACCATTCTTGGACGGTTCTTTGGCAGGCGCTTTCGCCCGTCATTCCTACCTCCACGTGCCCAAGGAACGCGTCGGCTACGCCCTCGCCGAAAGCCCGCCGGCCACGTGGCCGGCGCTTCCCGCCGCGGCCCAGCACCCGGTCGAGGCGAGGTGACCAGAGGCTCAGGTGGCGCTACAGCGCCGCCGGCAAGAGGGTCTCGCCCACGAGGTAGCGGTCGACCGCGGCCGCGGCGGCCCGGCCCTCGGCGATCGCCCAGACGATCAGGCTTGCCCCACGTGTGGCGTCGCCGCAGGCGAAAATACCGGGGACGTTCGTCGCCCAGTTGCTGTCATGAGCTACCGTGCCCGCCTCGGTCACCTCCGTGCCCAGCTTTTCCAGGAGCTGGCGGTCCGGGCCGCGAAAGCCGATCGCGAGCAACACGAGGTCGGCCTCGAGTTCGAAGTCGCTCTCCGGGATGTCCTCGTAGACCCGGCGGGACAGTTCCCGCACACGGTGCGCCTGTAGCGCCCGCACGTGGCCCCTCTCGTCGCCCACGAAGCTGTCGGTCTGGCAGGCGAAAACCCGCCGGCCACCCTCCTCATGCGCCAGCGAGTAGCGCAATATCAATGGCCACACCGGCCACGGCGTATCCTCCGGGCGCT
>DAHWQF010000557.1 GCA_027334785.1 Acidimicrobiaceae bacterium | reverse complement strand
GAACGTGGCGCGGGAGTCTGAGCCCGCAACGCTCGGAGCCTTGGCAACGCTGGCGTCAAGTTATATTGAGAGGCGATGGACCCGGTCGTGCTCCCGAGCGCCCGGAAGCACGGGGTAGTCGATGAAGACATGCTTCACGCCTACCGGAACCCAATCCGAGTTTTCGACCTCGACGACCTCACCATGCTGGTGGGTGCCGACACCGCAGGGCGGCTCGTCGAGATCGGCGCGGTGTGGCCGAGAGCATCGAGTTCATCGTCCACGCAATGCCCGCACGCGAGAAGTTCTTGAGGTGATACCAATGCCCCGTTCCGTACAAGACATCCTCGACCACGCAGACGAGCTCGCCAAGCGCTTCGAGGCCTACGAACCCTCCCCCGACGACGAAGTCGCTGTCGGCGAGTACCTGCTCCGCCGCGCTGCTCTCGCCCGGGCCAGGACCGAACGCCAGGTCAGCGAAGCGGTGGGCCTCGCCCGGAAGGCCGGGATCTCCTGGAAGCGGATCGGCGCCGAGTTAGGCATATCGGCTCAGGCAGCCCAGCAGCGCTATGGGCCCCTCACCAAGTCGGCCTGAATACCGTGAGCACTTGGTTCGTCCTGGCAGGACGCCTGGAGTCGAGGTCGAGGAGTCGCTCATGGGCTTCGGTCGTCACCGCTTCCACGCCGCTCGCGGGCGCGTCACAGGCCCGTACACGCTTCTCGAGCATGAGCATCATCGAGCACCCAGGCTGTTCGAAGACCGACGAGTGAGGGCCACTCGGTCCCAGTAACGACGTGTGGCCGACCCTCGCCTCGGGCCGCCAGGACGCTGGCACCGAGTAGCCGTCGACTTCGCCCCCGAACCTCCATAGGACAACAAGGGGCTCAGGGGCGTTCACCTGATCGCCAGGCGCTTCCGACCGGGAGCTAGCTTTCGGGCCGGGCAGACGTGAATCGGGACAAAGGACCCTAGAGCAGTTTGGCGTAGCCCAGTACAGTGCATCGCATGGTAGCGCCCGAGGGCCAGGCACCACTCGCGCAGATGCGCAAGGGCGCAATCGAGTACTGCGTGCTCGCCCTCGTGAGCGACGGCGAACGCTACGGCTTTGAGCTCGTCCGTGAGCTGGCGGCGGCAGACGGGCTGGTGACGAGCGAAGGCACGGTCTACCCGCTGCTCACGCGCCTTCGACGGGAGGGCCTCGTCGATACCGTCTGGCGGGAGTCGAACCAAGGCCCTCCCAGGCGCTACTACCGCATCACGCCCGAGGGGCGACGGGCGCTCGACAACTTCGTCAGCAACTGGCAGCGGTTCCGTGACGCGGTGGACCACTTGGTGGCAACTGGGAGGGAGCCATGAAGAACGAACAGCCCGACAGCGTGGTAGCTGCATACCTTGCCAGGTTGGAGCTCGCCCTGGGGCCGCTGCCGGCACCGAGGCGCCAGCAGCTCCTCGAGGAGGTCGCTCAGCACGTGGCCGAGGCGCGTCGTGAACTGCCCGCCGAGTCGCCGGCGGCTCTGCACCAGTTGCTCGAGCGTGTAGGCAGCCCAGAGGACATCGCCACCGCGGCCCTCGAAGAAGACGGCCTGGGGCGAGCGGTTAGGGCATCACCAGAGGAGGCGAGAAACGGGCTGGCCGAAACCCTGGCTATCGCGCTGTTGCTGTTCGGCGGGTTCTTCTTCGTCGTCGGGTGGCTGGTCGGCGTGGTCCTGTTGTGGGCCTCGGACAGGTGGCGGCTGCGGGACAAGCTGCTCGGCACCCTTGTTTTCCCGGGTGGGCTCGCACTGGTCGTCCCCCTGATCAGCCTTCCCACGTCGACCACGGCTTCGACGACTACCTGCGTGCCGGCCACTGCCCCGACGACGACCCTCTTGGCGCCTGGCCAAAGCCCACCATCTCACGCGGTCCACCCACCCGCCGGACTCGGCGCAGCCCACGTCTGCGGCTCGGCCGGCTCCGGCGTAGCGCTCCCTGTCTGGGCCGGTGTCGCCATCCTGCTGGTCATTGTCGTCGGCTGCGTGATGGTGGCGGTGCACCTTCATCACGCCCGGCAAACCCAAGGACGCCGTTATCGGACACCCAACGCCAACGGGCAGCTGCCGTCGGTCACCCGCTAGCGCAAGCCCCTCGGGTACTGGCCGTCGACATGAAAGGCCTTTGCTACGGCTGTCCGGAACGTCTAGCGACGGCCAAGCCGTGTCTCTGAACTAGGAGGCGACGAAAGAACTGGTTGATCTGGGGCCAAGCTGACCTTAGGCGGGCCGTGACCGCCGATGCGGCGGCTCCTCTCATTGACGTCGGGCGGCGTCAGTGAGGCGGCCTCGGCCGACGTTGCCTAGCCGCAGCTTGGTCCTGGCCGGCGCTCAGCGTATTGGGGGCCGCCCCAATAGCCCCAGCAGTCGGTCGACAGGTCCCGAGCCCGAAGGCACCGGCACCAACGGTCCAAACGCTCCCAGCCGTCGGAGACGCTCGGCCTCCGGGAGACGCGGTCATATACCGACAGTGCTAGGTCCGACGAGATTGCAGGGTCTAGGTTCACTGCCCGTCCGAAGTCCCAGGCGTGGTGACCCACTCGACCAGGGCGTAGTTGGCCAGGCCGGCACCGCTCACGTCTCCCGCCGGATGGTGCACAATCCGTAATAGTGCCCCCTGGACCAAGAGTTTTCGCTGGAGCTTCCCGGTCGGAGGTGCTGCGAGTC
>DAHWQF010000556.1 GCA_027334785.1 Acidimicrobiaceae bacterium | reverse complement strand
GAGGCCGTCCTCATCGGGTGGCGCCGGCGCGTGGACATCGGGCAGGCCGTCGAGCTCAGCAGCGGCGCCGGCCAGGGCCTCGAGCAGCTGTGCACGGTCCCTTGCGCCGTCCAAGCGCCTAGCTGCCGGCTCGAGCTCTGCCAGCCTGGCTTCGGATTCGGCCAGCGCGGCCAGCTCGCCTAAGAGGCGCTCGACGTCGGCCTTGGCTCGCTCTAGCTCGGCGCGCGCCGCCTTTCCCTCGACGACGAGCACGTCGTGCTCCTGGCGGAGGCGGTCGAGCCGCAAGAAGGCCTCTTCGGCCGAGGCGGCGCGGTCCTTGGCCGCGACGGCTGCCCTTTCCTCCTCCGTCGCTCCTTCCTCGGCTGCCGCGGAGCGCGCCTCGGCGTCTGCCAGGGCGACTTCCGCCTCCTGGAGGTCGGGCAGCATGCCCTGGAGCTTGGCGTGCTGGTCCTCTGTCATCCGCGCGTCCTGCCTGGCTCGGTCGCGTGCCCCGTCCAGAGGGGTCACGCCGAGCAGGGAGAGGACCAGCTTGCGCCGGTCGGCAGGGCTGTGGCCGGAAAAGGCGGCCACCTGCTTTTGCTCGGCAAAGACGGAGGCACGGAAGGCGGCGTCGTCCATACCGAGCACCGAGTGCATGTACCTGGCGGTGTCCCTGACGCCTTCGGCAACCACCAGGTTGTCGCAGTTGACCTGGGCCTGTACGGTGGCCGTGGCACCAGATATACGCCGGCGGGCCACGTAAAGGTGGCCCTCGTGCTCAAAGGTGAGCTCGGCCACGCACTCGCCGTGGCTCCCCGCGGTCGGGATTTCCTCTTTGGTGGTGCGTGCCTTTCCCCATAGGGCCCAGAGCACGGACTCGAGGAGGGTCGACTTGCCGGCGCCGTTGGGACCGTAGACGCCGACCAGCCCTGGTGGCACTTCGAGGTCAACCTCGTCTTCGAACACGCGGTAGTTGCGTAGGTAGAGGCGCTTGATCAGCACGTTGTGGTTAGCCCGCCGCTTCGATGGCTGCTTGAAGGTACCGGTGGCCGAGGTCGCGCACCCGGGCCCGGTCGAGGCCGGTCAGGTCCTGGTGCGTGAGCCAAGACTCCCACTGGCCGCCCAGGGTCTCGACGCTCGGCAGCTCAGCCGGCACGGCGAGGTCCTGGAACTCCGGCTGGAGGTCGAGGTGCAGCGCGGCCCCGGCCGCCTCCCGGACCGCCTGGCGGTCTAGGAGCCGGAAGGCTTCTGGGTCGACGCTCTCCAGGTAGAGCCGGGCGACCGCCCCAGCTGGCACCGTGGCCGCCCGGGCCAGGACCTGCTCCGCCAGCTCGGCGGGGGAGAGGCCGAGGGCCCGCACGGGGGCCAAGGTGAGGAGCGGGCGTTGGCCGGCCAGGGGTAGATGGCGGCACGACCCGTTCACCGTGTCGAGGACGACTATGCCCTTTGGCTTGTCCGGGTCGTCGGCGAAGCTGAAGGTGTCGGTCGACCCCGCGTACCAGATGCGCTCTGCCACTTCGGCGTGGAAATGGTAGTGGCCGAGCAGCACGAGGTCCGAGCGGAGCGCGCCAAGGTCGACCTCGATCTCGTTGATGTCGGCGTGGCGCGGCTCGACCTGCTTGACGCGGGGGTGGGTGAGGAGCAAGTTGGTGTGCTCGGCGCTGCGGGACCCAGCCGCCTGCTCCAACGCCTCCAAGGTGGCTTCCACGCTCATCGTCTGGGGGACGGCATGCACCACAATGCGGTCGCCGCCAGCGGAGATCTCGAAGTGCTCGTAGGCGAGGCGGTGGGCAAAGCAGATCTCGGGGAAGGTGTCGGCGAGCGCCGAATAAGGGCTCCCTCGCCCCGGCAGGCGGGGCGTGTCGTGGTTGCCGCTGATCACCACCGCGGGCAGGCCGGCATCTCGGATGCGGGCGAGCGCGCGCTGGGCCACCCGGTAGGAGCGGTAATGGGGGGCAGGGTGGTCGAAGATGTCCCCTAGCCACACGACGAGGTCGGGCTCCTGGCTGAGAGCGAGGTCCACGGCGGCTTCGAAGGAGACCTCGAAGTCGCGCTCCCTCTGGTTGACCCCGGGCTCGGCCACGTAGGGGAGGTACGAGCGCCCGAGATGGGCGTCGCCTATAGCTGCGACCTTCATGGCCTTGGGACCGCCACCGAGCCGCACCCTGCCGGGGTCTCTGGTTGCTCCATGGTCCCCAGTACAGCACGGGGGTGGGACTGTCACGCGGATAGTGTCGAGAACGGGATGTCCCGCCCGCTCAGTTTCGATCCCATCCTGGAGGCCCGGCGACAGTGGGCTGCTCACGGCTGGGAGGAAGCGAGCGCCGGCATGGCAGCGGTCACTTCGGTCGTGCGCGCCCAGCAGATCTTCCTCGGGCGCATCGATGCGGCCCTCCGGCCGCTCCAGCTCACCTTCGCCCGCTACGAGGTCCTCATGTTGCTCCTCTTCTCCCGCCGGGGCTCTCTCCCGCTCAACAAGATCGGCGCCAGGCTGCAGGTACACCCGACGAGCGTCACCAACGCCGTCGACCGCCTCGAGCAGCAAGGATTGATAAAGAGGGTGCCGCACTCGAGCGACCGGCGCACGACTCTCGCCGAGATCTCGCCCCACGGGCGCGAACTCGCCCTGCGGGCGACCAAAGCCCTAAACGAAGAGGTTTTCTGCCGCCCGGGCATGCCGGCGGAGGACCTTACGAAACT
>DAHWQF010000555.1 GCA_027334785.1 Acidimicrobiaceae bacterium | reverse complement strand
GGAAGCCCTCGCTGGCGAAATAGCGGTACACATAGAAGTCGCTCTGGAAGAGCCTGTCGTCAGCCGACTCCAAGAGCCTCATCTTTTGCAAGGCTTCCTGGCGGAGCCGCTCGGCCTGTTTCCTTTCGGCGTGGCTCCTGTTCGCGTCCAGCGAAACTTTTTGTTGCGCTTCGGCCTGGCCCCGCGCAGCCCTGTAGAGCGTCCGCCAGCGCTCGGTCGCCTCCTCGAAGCGCTTGGGCAGAAGGCGGAGCACGTCATCGAGCCACCCCTCGCCGTACCAGTCCGAACCTGCCAGGCCCTCCTCGAGGTCGGCGAGGACCTGCTTCGCTACCCGCAGAGCGACCGTCTTCGGCTCCTCCCGGCCGAGCTCGTCGCGCACCGGCTCCCGCAAGGTGAGCGACGGCGGGTCACCCTCAGTGTCGAGAACGTCGAGCATGGACCGCCCGAGGCCGAGGCCGGAGGCGGCCAGCCAGATCGCCTGCACGTGGGCACGTACCAGCTCCTCGTTGGCGAGGTCCAACCGGGGCGGCACCACCTGCCCGGCCACCATGTCGTCGGGACGGGCGAAGTACCACTGGTCATGGGGGGAACCGGTCGAGCAGTAGGTGACCACGAGCGCCGGTTGGCCCGAACGCCCGGCGCGCCCCGAGCGCTGGGCGTAGTTGGCTGGGGTCGGGGGGACGTTGCGCAAGCCGACGACGTTCAGCTGGGCGATGTCGACACCAAGCTCCATGGTCGGCGAGCAGACGAGGAGCGGGAGCTTGGCCTCGGCAAAGAGGCGTTCACGCTCTTGGCGGATTTCGGCTGGCACTTGGGCCGTGTGCTCGCGCGCTTGCACCCCGCGGCCGGCCGCGGCCGCGCTCCTGTAGAAGTCGAGGAAAAACCTGTTAGGCCGCCGCCCTCCCTTCGGGCCCCGAGGCACCCTGATCGGGTCGAGCGCCACTTCTTCGCCGTCGCCCGCCACCCAGCGCATCGTCGCCGCGTTGACTTGGTACCCGAGGGCCTCTGGGTCGCTCGCCGATCCCTGTTCGACCACCTCCACGAGCCCCGCCTGGGAGAGCCCGGCGAGAAGGTCCCGGGTGACCGTTTGGCGGTCGTCCCAGCCGAGCTTCGGCGCAAGATCCCAATCGTTGGTGGCGAGGCGGGCAAGGTACATCCCGAAACCGCTCCGCCCGGAAAGGTAAACATGGCCGCCGTAGTCGTCGCTGCCGCGCGACCGGGCGAAGGCGACCGTGGCGGAAAAGAACCTCTCGTCCTCGTCGAGCGCCCAAGGATCCCGGAGCCACTGGGCCGAGCGCTGGCGCACCTGCTCTTGGAAAGAAGACGACAGGTACTCGACCTTGATCGCCAGCTCCCGGCGCAGCCAGTCGAGCAAGGTCCGGGCGAGCTCGTCGCGCTGCGCGGGCAGGGCGCCCTGGAGGACCGGGTGCGAGCCCGCCCAGATATCCTCGGCCTCGCACACTTCCCCGAGCGAGTCCCACTCGATGCGCAATAGGCCCGTCTGCTCCAGGTTGGGAGATGTCACGCGCCAACCCCGACGCTGGTCCAAGTAGAGGCGGTAGCCGAGCACGTCCCGAAGGGCCCGCTCGGTCTGGTCCCGCGCCGAAAAACGCACCCCCGGGTTGGAGGCGTACTCGACCAGGCCGAGGCCGAGAGCCGTCGCGACCTTTTGCGTCAGCTCGTCGTGGGGGAGCCCTCTCGGGCCGGCAGCGGCGGCAGCACGGTAGAGCGCCGAGCGGAGCAGGCCCACTTCGATGAAATCGTTGATGTGGCCCGCCTGCAGCGCAGCATCTTGGCGGCTGTCAGAAAAACACAGCAGCTTGCGGGCTTCTTCGGGCAGCTCCCCGTCCTCCCGGAGGTAGCGGACCGCAGATAGCGACAGCACCGTAGTGGCCGAGCTCCGTCCCTCCGAGCCGAGCGTGGTCAATTTGGGGAAATCGGAGCGCTGTCTGCCCGAGTAGGCGACGCCGCAGGAAAGGCAGAAGCGGAGGGGCGAAGGGACGAACCAAGCTCTCATCGCCCCTGGCGTACCGGTGTGCTCGGGACGGGCCACCCCGTCAGGGAGCACGTCATAGGGCTTCGGGAGGTACTTGCGGTAGTTCGACTTGATGGTGCCGTTCTCCGCCACCCAGTCCTCGGGCACCCGCTCGGCGAGGGCCTCGGGGCTCGACGGCCAGGGGTCGCTCGTAGAGGCATAGAGGTAGCCCGTGCGGGAGCCATCGGTGCTCGGCTCCCGGTCAGAAGTCGGCCACTCCTCCATGGCCTCCTCGGCGCTCACGAGCCGCACTGCGTAGTAGTCCTGCCCGCACTCCCGGCAGAACGTGAGCGGCCGCAGCACCTTTCCCCGCTGGCCTGGCACATAGGTCTGCTTGTGGACGGTCAGGTGCCTCGTCGCCTCGGGCTCGAGCGAGGCCCATACCGTGTCGCCGCGGGACACGAACTGGTGCAGCTTGAAAGCAAAGACCGGCGAGCCGGCTTCATCGAGCAGCCTGTTGCCGGCGAGGAGCTGGTCCCGGATCGCCACCGCGCACTGGTCGGCTGGCACACCCGTCTGCTTGGCGAGTGACGCGGCCGCCCCGTGCTCGCCACCGATCGTCATCGGCCGCTGACGGATGAGCCGGGCCTGGTCCTCTTCTGCCCGGGTGACCCCGAAGGTGTACTCGACCCAGACCGACAGGGGGTCGGT
>DAHWQF010000554.1 GCA_027334785.1 Acidimicrobiaceae bacterium | reverse complement strand
CAACATGGCCGTCTCGTTGAGCGCATCCCAGTCGGCCCGCGACACGAGCACCGCATCGCCCCGGCGAGAGGTGATCTCGATGGGCGCGCGGTCGTCGTTGACACGCTCGATGAGCGGGAACAAGTTCTTGCGGGCCTCGCTGGCGGTGACGGTCACTGGTCCACCATTTCTCTTGTGAGGTGTGCGAGCCTGACCGGGTCTCGGTGAGGGTGGGGGTGACGGCCTGGGTCGGTCGCCCTTCGAGGGCCAGCGTGACACTGCCGCCCCCCACTCTCTCGGGGACCCGGGACCGGCAACAGAGGGAAGCGCCGCAGAGCGCCAGTCAGTGACCGCCCGGCGGGAACCCGCTCACCGAACGAACCTGCACTCGACGACAGAAAGGAACAACAGCAGTGGAGACAGTGGCGCAGCTCGAGCCGATCGCCTTCGTGGGTGTCGACTGGGCGAGTGAGGAGCACGCCGTGTGTGTGCTGGGTGCCGATGGTCGCAAGCGGAGCGCGTTCGTCGTGGTGCACTCCAAGGACGGCCTGGCCAAGTTGATCGGCTGTCTCGGCGCCTTGGGCCCGGCCGGCCGGGTGCCCGTGGGGATCGAGCGTCCCGACGGCCGGGTGGTAGACGCCCTGTTGGAGGCGGGCCATCCGGTGGTGGCGGTGTCGCCGAACGCGATCAAGGCGTGGCGCGAGTCGGAGGTGCTCTCCGGCGCCAAGGACGACCCCGGCGACGCTGAGGTGATCGCCGAGTACCTGCGCCTGAGGGCCCACAAGCTGAGCGTGCTGGCTCCTTTTAGTGAGGAGACCCGGGCTCTGCGAGCAGTGGTGCGCGCCCGGGGTGACCTCGTGGAGCAGCGTGTCGCCGCCCACAACCAGCTCGAAGCGCGCCTGGACGCGTTCTGGCCTGGAGCCAAAGCCGTGTTCGCCGACGTGTGCAGCGAGATCGCCCTGGCCTTCTTGGCCCGCTACCCAACCCCCGGATCCGCCCGGTCCCTGGGGGACAAACGCATGACCGCCTTCTTGGTCAAGCACGGCTACTCCGGGCGTCGATCGGCCGCGGAGCTGCTCGAACGGCTGCGATCCGCCCCCGACGGGATCCCCGACGGCCCCGAAGCCGAAGCCCGCCGAGACGCCGTGGTGGGCTACGTGCGAGTCATCCGAGCCCTCAACGCCTCCATCAAGAGTCTCGACCGCTCCGTGGCCGCCCACCTCGGTGAGCACCCAGACGGCGAGATCTTCACCAGCCTGCCACGGTCGGGTCACATCAACGCAGCCCAGATGCTCGCCGAGTGGGGCGACTGCCGCCAAGCCTACGACAGCCCCGACGCCGTCGCCGCCCTCGCCGGCCAGACACCGGTGACCAAGAAGTCCGGCAAGTACGAAGCGGTCCACTTCCGCTGGGCGTGCAACAAACGCTTCCGGGCGGCCATAGTCACCTTCGCCGACAACTCTCGCCACCAAAGCCCCTGGGCCGCCGACATCTACCGCCGTGCCAGAGCCAGAGGCTGCGACCATCCCCACGCCACCCGGGTACTCGCCCGCGCCTGGATCCGGGTCATCTGGCGCTGCTGGAAAGACGGCATCGCCTACGATCCCTCCCGCCACGGCGGCGCCGTCCGCGTCGCCGCCCACACCGCCGACGCTTCCCCAACCGCTCCCGCCATCCCGCCCGCTGCGGCCCGGCACCGTCTACGCCTACCCTCACTGCGACCAGCGCTACCTCGGCCAGCAACGCTGCCCCGACCGCAACGTGTTCTGCCAGCGAGTCGGCTACGGCGAACACTGGCCCAGCCGCGACGAGCCCGTCGCCCACGACGAGCTCACCACCAGCTGAGCCAGCGCAATGAAGAACACTCAAATGCAGATCATCCTTATAAGGGGTTGACACAGAGGGTGTCACGGCTGCCTCTCCTTCGGCGTTGGTAAGAGTCATTGTGTCAGTCCCCGCTGGCTTGCCAGGCCAGCACCCGAGGCTACGCATACCGTCCCAGTCGCCGAACGGCTTACGGGAACGTCCCTGGTGAGAGGGGGTGCCCACGGAAGCGTGTCGCGTGAGACCCGCCCGGTGAAGATTCTCGCGAGGGTGCCCTATACGGACAGTTCCGCCGGGGGGTCGATCACGCCCGGACCCTGTCCGGCGCCGCCGGTTCCCGAGGCAGCGCGCAGCGCCTGGTAGAGGGTTTCCCGGCTGACGCCGAACTGTCGGGCGAGGACCGCTTTGGGGACGCCGTCGTCGACCCGCCGGCGGATCTCGGCTACCTGGTCGTCGCTCAACGTCTTCTTGCGGCCCCGGTACACGCCCCGTGATTTTGCTAGGGCGATGCCCTCGCGTTGGCGTTCGCTTATCAGAGCCCGTTCGAACTCAGCGAAAGCTCCCATCACCGACAACAACAACTTCGCCACCGCGGTGTCGTCGCCGGTGAAAACAAGCTGCTCCTTGACGAAACGCACCTCGACTCCCTTAGCGGTCAGCCCGGCCACGATCGACCGTAGATCATCCAGGTTGCGCGCCAAGCGGTCCATGGAGTGCACGACCACGATGTCGCCCTCGCGCACGAAGTCGCACATCGCTTCGAGCTGCGGCCGGCGGGCGTCCCTACCCGACGCCTTGTCGACGACTTGCCTTGATCGAGGGTGCTGACCCTGATGTCAATTTCAGGAGTCGGCAGTTAGCTTCTGACTGCTGGTTCAGCAGTG
>DAHWQF010000553.1 GCA_027334785.1 Acidimicrobiaceae bacterium | reverse complement strand
CGGACGCACGCTGGGGTTTCGCGTGTGGGCGCGTCGGCCGGCGCCGAAGTCGCGCCTCTTGCCCTACGCAGCCCTACCGCAGCGTAGGGCAGTGCCCTAGTCAGCGAGACGGCGAGAAGATGCCCGATCACGGTGCTTTCTCGGGCTCGCGAGTGCCAAACACGCGCGGTGTGGCGGGCCCGCTGGTCCACTGGATTCATGGTGCGAGGTTGCTCAGCTTGTCATCCTCGTCGGTGAGCACCACGCGGCGCCTCTCTGACGATCCCCGGGCGGCCTTTCGCTCCATCAGCGGCCTCGTGCTGGCACTGTTCCTGGCCAGCCTGGCGAGCGGGATCGTGACGACGATCATCGCGGACAAGGGTGCACCGGCCGGCGGGCGCGTTGCCGTCGACACGCTGGTGGCCGCGTTCGGCAAGCCGAACGCTACCTCCGCCGAGGCGCAGTTCTCGATCCCGGCACTCCCGAGCCGGCTAACGGCCGAGCTTGGCTCGATCAAGGGCGTCCGCGGGGTGACGGTGATCCATTGGACCCCGCGTGCTCCGGATGGCCCGGCACTGGTCTCGTGTGCCGAGCTGGCACGGACCCCCGCCCTTGGCCGGTGCGCTCCCGGAGCATCCGTGGCGTGGATCGATCTCCAGTCGTCCCAGGCCAACGGCCTGACGCAGCGGTCAACCTTGGCCGACCAGACCTGGCCGGCGGCGAGCGTCGCGCTCCAGCACCTCGCCCGGTACCCGGTCGAGGAGGTGGTGGTCGGGACGGACGGGTCGCCGGCCGCCATCGAAGGGGCTCGTACCAAGCTCGAGGTGGGCGATCCCCGCTCACGACTACTTCCAGTGGCCGATGACGATGGGTGAGATCTTGCCGTCGACGGCCCAGTCCCTTGCCGAGGCGAAGAACGTCACCGACGTGATCATCGTCGCCAGCCTGCTCATCGCCGGCTGCAGCCTCGCGGTCGGGGTGACGGCAGGCGTGAGTGATCGCAAGCGCCCCTTCAGCCTGCTACGGCTGAGCGGCGTCCCGGTCGCCATGTTGCGCCGAGTCGTGGCCCTGGAGGCCGCACTGCCGCTCCTTGTGGCGGCAGTCGCGTCCGCGGGTTTCGGGCTGTTGGGCGCGGAGCTGTTCCTGCGGGCCCAGCTGAGCGTGTCGCTTCGCTGGCCAGGGGGGCTCTACACCTTCGTCGTCCTTGCCGGCGTCGTCGTCTCCCTTGGGCTGATCGCGCTCACCTTCCCGATCATCGAGCGGATCACCGGGCCGGAAGTGGCGCGCAATGAGTGACGATGGTCGCTCGTCAGCGTCGTCGGCTGGCCGCGTGTCGAGCACGTGCTAGATGATTAGTTCCAAGGGGTTACTGCCGGGCGGGCGGAAGTAGTACCTTGCATCCGCACGCCCAAGAGAAGGACGTGGCTGCGTGGCACCACGCTTTCCCGCCCTCCCGCGTGCTCTCTGACCAGCACTAATTCGCTGTGACCACGTATCGCGCGAGCATCCACCACTCTACGCGCGAGAGCGTCCAGAACCGATGGTTGTGCAAACTTCCCCGAGCCTGGAGGTGCAGCGTGAACGCTGGGCTCGACGCCCTCGCCACTGCAATCTACGTCACTGTCGACGACATGTTGGCCGCCGACCCTGCCCTCGGCCCCGAACGGCCGGCCGTGGGCATCGCCCCGCAGCTTTCGGACGCAGAGCTGCTCACCCTGGCCGTCCTCCAAGCGCTGCTCGGCTACACGAACGAGGCACGCTTCTTGCGTTACGCCAACGAGCACTTGAGGGCCCTGTTCCCCTACCTGCCCAAGCGCCCCGCCTACAACAAGCGGCTCCGGCGCTCGGCACAGATGATGGCTGCAGTGATGCGCGCCTTGGCCAGCGCCTGCAGCGCCTGGTGGGACGACCTTTGGCTGGCCGGCTCGACGCCAGTCGAGTGTGGCCGCTCCCGGGAGACCGCCAAGCGCTCCGACCTCGCCGGCTGGGCCTCCTACGGCTACTGCGCCAGCCACAGCCGCTGGTCCTGGGGGCTGCGCCTGCACGTCATCGCCACCCCGAGCGGCCTGCCGATAGCCTTTGCCCTCGCCAGCCCGAAAGAAGACGAGCGCGATGTCCTCTGGCACCTTCTTTTGACCGACCCCGCCCTGGCCACGCGCTTGGGCGGCCAGGTCCTCGTGGCCGACAAGGGCTACCGCTCCTCCGAGCTCGAAAAACTGTTGGCAGAGATGGGCATCACCCTCGTCCGCCCCGCCATGGCCGGGGAGCCCGAGCGTCCCGGTCGTCAGTTCTTGAAGCCGTTCCGCCAAATAATCGAGTCGGTGAACCAGACCCTCAAGGCTCAGCTCGACCTCGAACGCCATGGTGGGCGCACGCCCGCCGGGGTGATCGCCCGGGTCTGGCAACGTATGCTCGCCCTCACCGCTGCCATCTGGCACAACCAGAACACCGGCGAGCCCGTGCTGCGGTCTCTCGTCCCTTACGACCACTGAGCCGACCCCTTGGAACTAATCATCTAGAAGCGGTGCGCCCACTCCTTGGAGCGCAGCCTCTTAATGCGCTCCGGGGTAGGCGGGTGGTCGCTGAACCACTTGGCGAAGCTGACACGGCGCCCCTTCAGCGGGTTGACGATATAGAGAGCGGCCATCTCCCGGGGGACCTGCATCGGGACCCGGCCGGCCGCCATCTCCAGCTTGGTGAGGGCCGAGGCGAGCGGCTCG
>DAHWQF010000552.1 GCA_027334785.1 Acidimicrobiaceae bacterium | reverse complement strand
GGAACCCGCGTCGCGACATCATGGCGTCGGTGCCCCGCGAAAGGGAAGCGACCACGGCGGCGCGCTCTTCCAGTTCGGAGTAGTGCTCACCCCGGCTGCCGACGACCTCCTGCCCGGGTAGCAAGTAGCGCGCCCACAACACGAGGCCGGCGCCGAGGCACCCGAACGCCGAGGCGAGCAGCGCCCCCTCCACCTGGGCCTGGCCCCCGGTCCAGTAGCAGATCATGAGGCCGATGCCGCAGCCACCGGTCACCATCCACAACGCCGCGATCAGGTACTCCATGCGCCGCGCCTTCCAGGGGTCGTCCCGGAGCGGGTACCACAAGTCGTCCTGCTCGGGAGGGACGTCGTCCGGCCAGGGGGTGCCGGCCCCTGCCCCCTCCTCTGGCCCGTGAGTGCCCGTCACGACCCGAGGCAGTTCGAACCCCTTCTCGTGCGGCGTCTCAGTCCCGCCGTGCAGTGTTTCCATCGCCCAGACCCTCTTTACCTAGCCTCTGTTACCAATCACGCGGGCCACGAGGAGGAGAAGGCCGAGCCCGAAAATGATGGCGACAAAGCCCTCCGGCACGGGACCGAAATTGGCTATCCCGAAGCCGCCACGGTTGCCACTGTGGGTCAGGTAGTAAACGTAGTCCGCTACAGCCGCCACCTGCTGGTCGGTCAGCTGCCCCGGGCCGAAGCCGGGCATGGGACGAGGCCCCACCCGGATGGCCTCGGCGATCTGCCGTCTAGTCGCCTGGCGGAGGCTCGGGACCACGTAGCCGTGCGACAGCATCCCTCCCGCGCCGGAGGCGTCGTGGCACTGGGAGCAGTTCATCAAGAACAGCTCGTCGCCCTCCGACAGGGTCGGGCAGGTCGCGCTCTGCTTGGTGCACGCCGGCGGCACAATGGGGATCCCGACGCCAGGCGTGCCGTGCGAGACGTCGACGAAGTTGATATAAGCAACTATCTCGGCGATCTCGGTCTTGTTGAAGTACGGCGTCCCGGGCAGCGGCTGCTGCGTCACCGAGTTGAGCGGCATCCGCCCGGTGGCGAGCATGAAGTCGACCGCGGCCGGCCCGACATCGAGAAGCTGAGGGGCCTTTGCCCCCACGCCGCCCGGCCCGTGGCAGGACTCGCAGTGCAGGTTGTAGAGCTGCTGGCCGGCCGTGATCACCGCCGGGTCGGTGCTGACCTTGACCGTGCCGAGCGTCCCGGCGCCTCCTGCTACCGTGCCGGCAGCGACCTTCGACGCCCCCGACTGGGACGCCCCTGACTGGGACGCCCCCGACTGGGACGCCTTGGACTGGGACGCCTTGGACTGGGCGGGAGCCGGGAGGGCCCAAACGAGGACCGAGAAAAGGGCGAGCGCGACCGCGACGAGGGCCGCCGGGCCGGCGAGCGTGCGGGGCTTGCTCGCGCTAGGGGTGCTCATTTGGTCGAGGGAAGGAGGAAGATCATGGCGTACAGGCCGATCCAGACCACGTCCACGAAGTGCCAGTAGTAGGAGAGCACCTCCACGTGGGGGATGCTCCGGTGACCGCCGAAGCGACGGTGGGGGTTGAAGGAGCGAAAGAACATGAAGACCATGGCGATGAGCCCGCCAGCCACGTGCATGAAGTGGAGGCCGGTCAGCACGTAGAACGCCCCGCTGTAGGCGCTCTGCTCGATGGAGAAGTTGCGGGTCATGTAGTCGACGACCTGCATGCCCTCGAAGATCGCCCCGAGCGCCCAGGTCATGGCCAGCCAAGCCCGGAAGCCCCACAGGTTGGCGCGCTGGATGTGGCGGACCGCCAGCTGCATGGTCCCCGAGGAAACGACCAGCACTATGGTGGCGACGCCGACGGTCGGGATGTCGACCTTATCGTGGAAAGGCGGCCACACCGGCGTCGCCGCCCGCAGCGTCAGGTAGGTGGCGAACAGCCCGCTGAAGAACATGAGCTCCGAGGCCAGCCAGACGATCACGCCGACGTTGACAAGGGCCGGCCGGTAGTCCGTAGCCCTCACCCGTGTCGGCGTGCTGGTCGTGCTCAGAGCAGCCATTACACTTACTTTCTACACAACCAGGCCTTCGGGATCCCAATCGGGACAGCTGAGGAGTGCCTAAGCCGGGCAGCCGGCTCCAAGCCGGTAGCTTTGGGAGGTGAGCGAGACGCCGCCGCTACGTGCACTCGGCAAGCGGGCCGAGTACCGCTACGACCAACCCGATGCCGGCGTGCTGGAGGTCTTCGACAACCCCCACCCCGGGCAGGAGTGGGCGGTGTCGCTCTACTGTTACGAGTTCACGAGCCTCTGCCCGGTGACAGGCCAACCCGACTTCGGGCGCCTCCACATCGGCTACGTGCCCGGTGCGCTCTGCGTCGAGTCGAAAAGCCTGAAGCTCTACCTCATGCGCTACCGCAACCACGGCGCCTTCCATGAGGACTGCGTCAACCAGGTGGCGAGCGACTTGGCTGCCAGGCTGGCCCCCCGCTACCTCTGCGTCTACGGCGATTTCAACCCGCGCGGCGGGATCGCGATCCGGCCGCTCGCCGTGCGGCGGGCGCCAGGGCTCTCTGCCGAGGAGGAACGGCGCTGCCTCTTGCTGCTCAGCGGGCTCGCCCAAGCCGGCCCCGCGCTACCTGGCTACGATCCTGCCCCCGACGCCGGCGGCGGACTGGCAGCGCCGGCACACCCTTGAGCCCCTTGCCGGGCAGCCGGCGCGCTCTGCAGGCTCAAGCCG
>DAHWQF010000551.1 GCA_027334785.1 Acidimicrobiaceae bacterium | reverse complement strand
CGACCTGGTCATCTGGCAAGACGAACGCCGGTCCAAAGAGCTGACCCGCTTCACATTTCCCCGACAGCCCACCGACCCCTGGCTCTGCATAGCCGACTTTTTCCGCCCTATCTCTTCAGGAGAGCTCGATTACGTCGCTTTCCAGGTTGTGACTATGGGGCCGGCGGCTTCGGAAAGGGCCAGCGACCTGTTCCGTTCCGACCGCTACCACGAGTACTTGCACCTGCACGGCCTTTCCGTGGAGATGACCGAGGCGTTGGCCGAGTACTGGCACCGCCGAGTCAGGGAGGAATGGGGCTTCGCGGGCGAAGACGGCCCTTCTCTCGCCGGTCTTTTCCGCCAGCAGTACCGGGGTGGGCGCTATTCCTGGGGCTACCCCGCTTGCCCGGACCTCGAGGACAACGCCCGGGCTGCCTGGTTGCTCGGTGCCGAGCGCATCGGGGTAGAGTGCTCGGAGGCGACCTCGTGGCAGTTCCACCCGGAGCAGACCACTGCGGCCATTATCTGCCACCATCCCCAGGCGAAGTACTTCATCGTCCGGCAGATGGCGGCAGCCGCGGAGCCGGCGCGGTAGCGGGCCTGTCGCCGGCGGGCCTGTCGCCGGCGGGCCTGTCGCCGGCGGGCCTGTCGCCGGCGGGCCGGCGCAGACCGGCCCCTTGTCTGGGTTTTAGAGCCCTTCCACGCTGGCGAGCCTGACCGGGCCAGCCAGACCGGGCCAGCCAGACCGGGCCAGCCAGACCGGGCCAGCCAGCCGGTTGGCCGGCTCAGGCGCGGCGCAGTGCACCGAGAAGTCGCCTGGGGCCGCTTTCTGGGTGCACTTGTGGCTACCGGGCGCAGCCGGCGTCCCCGAGCGACAGGAAAGCGCGGCGAGAATGAGTTTTTGCACCCAGTTGGGCCGCTGCTCATGCTCCAAGGCGTGGAGCCGGGGTGGGGACTGGCCGGCGCCGGCGTGGGCGTGGCGCCGGCGCGGGGGAACGACGTGACGGTCCCGAAAGCCGGCGGGCTACGCCGCCGGCGAGCCCGAAGTCATCACCTGCAGGCGAGCAAAGCCCTCCGTCCACCAACCGCGGCCGTCGGGGGTGATGACCTGGGACTCGTAGCCAGTGAGGCCGGCCAGCCACACCGGCGCTCGGGACCCCATCGCGAGCGCCGCCGTGGCGTAGGCGTCGGTCGTGGTGAGATCTGGCCCGACGACGGTGACCGAAGCGAGCCCGTTCGCCGGCTGGCCCGAAAACGGGTCGATAACGTGCAGGCCCCGCTCGTACGTGCCCGAAGTGGCGACCGCGCCACCCGGCAAGGCGAGTACAGCGGCATATGCTTCTTTGTCGAGGGGATGACGCACAGCCGCGGTCCAGGGCTCCCCGCCAAGCGGGCTACCCCGGAACCTCAGGTCCCCTCCGGCATCCACCATGTGGTCGGGGAGGGTGCGGTCAACCAGGATGTCTGAAGCCCGGTCGATGGACCAGCCCTTCACCACACCGCTTGGGTCGAAGTGGCCACCCGCCCAGGCATCGAAAAAGCCTCCCGTTTCCCTCCCTAAACGATGGCACAGAGCGATGACATGCCCGAGCGCCGGGCTGCACTCGCCGGCGGACAGCTCGCCCCGGTCAAAGCGGTTGACCTCGCTCGCTTCTTTGTAGGTGCTAAAGGTGTCGTCCACCCAGTGGAGCCAGTCGACCGCCTCGCTGACCGCAGCCTCGACGGCTAAGCGAGGCGCGGGCGTGTGCACGGCGAAGGTGACGACCGTACCCATCACGGCTTCCTGGTGAACGAGCGGTGCCGGCGTCATTTCCCCGCCTCCTGCAGCGCCGATCGCAGCGGCTGGGAAAAGCCGTTATTGGCCGACGTGGCCCCCCGGACCGCGTCGGAGTTGAGGCCTTGCACTGCGACAGCCTCCTGCTCCAAGATCGGCACTGCGTAGGGGTTGATCATTTCCGAGCGCGCGTCCCCCGCATTATTCCGGGGGCCGAGACGCCCCCAATTCTACCACCCTGCATAGCCACGGCTGCCCGGGCCGGTCACTGCGAGCGGCGGCACTGGACGGTCCTCCTTGTGGCGCCAGGGGGCCTTCCAATCAGGAAGGATATTGCGGTGACCGACCTACGTTCGCTACTGCACGAAAGCGCTGAGCACGTCGCCAAGTACCGGGCCAGTCTCACCACCTCGCCCGTCGGGCCCCAAGTGGGCCCTGGCTGGCTACGAGACGCGCTCGGCGGCCCTCTTCCCGACAGGCCGTCGCCGCCGGAGCAGGTCATCAGACAACTCGCCGAAGCCGCCGGGCCCGGCCTCGTCGCCAGTGCCGGCCCCCCGCTACTTTGGCTTCGCTGTCGGCGGCAGCCTCGACGCCGCGCTCTGCGCCGACATCCTCACCAGCGGCTGGGACCAGGTCGCGTTCAACGCCATCACGTCTCCTGCGGCGGCCGCAGTGGAGGAGGTGGCGGGGAGTTGGCTGAAAGAGCTCCTCGGCATACCCGAGCGGGCTTCGTTCGGCCTCGTTACCGGCGGTCAGGCCGCCAACACGGTCGCCCTCGCGGCGGCCAGGCACCATGTGCTCGCCCAGGCCGGCTGGGACGTCGAGCGCGACGGCCTGGTTGGGGCCCCGGCAGTGCAGGTCTTAGTCGGCGAGGCCCGGCACGCGACCATAGACCGGGCGCTGCGGTTTCTCGGGCTCGGCACCGGCTCGTTGCGCGCCCTGCCGACCAACGAG
>DAHWQF010000550.1 GCA_027334785.1 Acidimicrobiaceae bacterium | reverse complement strand
ACGAGCTGCTGGGCCCCCCTTTGACCCACCGAAACTTCCGGGAAGGGTCGGACCGGGCTTACTCACTGATTTGGGTCAGAGCCCGGGGGAGCTGCCGGCCCGGCGGGCCCTCGTGGAGGACCACATGGGCCGCCTCGTGCACCAAGGTCTTGACCATGGCGGCGTCGTCCATGTCGGTGCGCACCAGCACCCGGCGCGCTGCGAAGTCGGTGGTCCCGTTGGCCCCGCCCAGTTCGTCCGCCCCGGCCACCGTGCCGACGCTGTAACCGCGGGCGCGCACGAGCTCGGCTACCGCCTGGCCCAACCCGGCGGCGCCTGGCCGGCCAACAGGACCGGCCGGCCCGGCTCGGGCAGCGGCGCCCCCTCGGTCTGGGAGACGTCGAAGACCGTCTCTGTCCTGAAGCCGCGCACCACCCGCTCGACGCTGACCTGTTCCCCGGGGCCGGGCCGTTCCCCTGGGCCGAGGCGGCGGGAACCCTCCGGGCCGAGGGCCACCCGGCGCGCGGCGTTGACCGGGGCCAGTACCAGGTAGCCGTGCTGGCCTCGCACGACGGCCCGCCTCAGCGCCTTCCAGGTGGCATAACCCGCAACTCGGCTCGGCTCGGGCGCCGCCACCCGGCCCTCGGCGAAGGCCGGAGCATGCTGGGCATTGATGAGCAGCACGTTGTTGGCCGAGTAGTCGTGCATGCGCGCCTGCACCGACAAGTAGGCGGCCCAGTCATCGCCGCTCACCAAACGGGACACCTCGGCGGCCAGGAGGTCCTGGGCCGCCGCCAACTGCGCGGCCCGGTGCTCCTCGCGTTCCTCGTCGGACCATCTGCTCCACGCCAACAGCCCCACCTCCTGGTCCGAAAATACCCCGTGGGTAGCGGTCGGCGTTTGGGCGCGTAAAGCCGGGGTGCGGGGCAGAGCCCCGCTCCGGACGAAGTCCCGAAGTGCAGCGCGCGGTTAGCTCAGGCGGCTTCCCCTGTCGGTTCGAGGGTCACTTTGTAGCCGAGGCGCTGAAGGCTGCGCAGGTGGCTCGCGACTTGGCGGCGGTGCTGGGAGCGGGCCTCGTAGTAGTCGGCGCCGAGGTCGTGGTAGTCGGTTCTTGGGTCCGACAGCAGTGCGTGGGCGACCGTGAGGAGCGTGTTGCCGATGGCCACCTGGGCCTTGGCCTTGCCCCGACGCTTGGCTAGGTGTCGGTAGCGGGCGCCGATGCGGGTCTGTGTCCTGCCGGCGCTGACGGCGGCCTCGCCGAGCACCCCCGCCAGGTAGCGGTTGCCCCGGCCCCTCGAGTTGCGGCCCTTGACCTTGCCGGCCGACTGTTTCACCTGGGGGCAGAACTTGGCCCACGAGACGAGGTGGGCTGGGGTGGCGAAGACGCTCATGTCCACCCCGACCTCGGCGATCAGGTCCTGGGCGGCGGTGCGGCCCAAGCCTGGCACCGCGTCGAGCTGGGCCACCTGGCGCTCAAAAGGGGCGATCAGCTCCTCGATCTGGGCGGTCAACTTGTCTATCTGCTCGCTCAGGCGGTCGATGTTGTCGAGCATCATGCGGAGCACGAAGGCGTGGTGGTCGCTGAAGGTGTCCGCCCCGTCCAGGGCCTCTTCGAGCGCCCCCAACTTCGCGCGCATGCGGCCCCGGGCCATTTGGGCGAGCACCTTGGGGTCCCGGTTGCCGGCGATCAATGCCTCCATCATCTCCCGGGAGGACACCCCGTGCAGGTCCGAGACCACGACCGACAATTTGACCATGGCGTCCTCCAGGAGCTTTTCGGCCCTAGCCTTCTCCCGCGAGCGCTCCTCGGTCAGGTGCCGGCGGTAGCGGGTGAGCGTGCGGAGCCGACGGATCTCCTCGGGGGGCACGAAGCACTTGGCCGCCATGCCCCTCTCGGCCACCTTTGCCAGCCACACGCAGTCGGCTTTGTCGGTTTTGGGCCTGCCGGGGAGGGCTTTGACTTGTTTCGCGTCCAACAGCTCGCAGGTAAAACCCTCGGCCTCTAGGCGGAAAAAAGGCGCCCGCCAATAGTCCGAGGTGGACTCCATCACCACGGCTCCCACCTGGTGCTCGCGCAACCAAGCGGCCAACAGCAAGATCTCCTTCTTGGTGGTCCCGAAGCTGCGCACCTCCTGGGCACGCCGGGCCGGGTTGGCCTTGGCGGGCACCCTCACGCACGCCTCGAGCCCGGCCTTGCCGATGTCGAGCGCGGCCACCCTCTCCAGGTGCAGCCGTTCGTCCTCTACGTCTTCCACAACCAGCCTCCTCCGTGCCGATGGTCCTGTTGCGTGGCCGGCCGGGGAGCCGAGGGCAATTGCGGAAATCTGGTCCGCGTGCTCGAAGCGACAAGGAACGGCCCTCTAGGGAACCGGCTCCCAGCGTCAGACTAATGGACGGGCTCGGGAAGCGCGCCAAGGGGATTACGACGTCGCGGTCTGCCACATGCCCATCTCAGCAGGCTGACCACCGTCCATAGTGGATGGAGCACATGCTTGGGCGGCGCGGAACTGGGGTGCGGGGCAGAGCCCCGCCTCGGGACGAAGTCCCGACTCAAGCCTGACCGCCATTTTCACGACGGACCGGCGTCCCGCGGGGCACACAGACTGGTCCGAAAATACCCCGTGGGTAGCGGTCGGCGTTTGGGCGCGTAAAACCGGGGTGCGGGGCAGAGCCCCGCTCCGGACGAAGTCCCGAAGTGCAGCGCGCGGTTAGCTCAGGCGGCTTCCCCTG
>DAHWQF010000054.1 GCA_027334785.1 Acidimicrobiaceae bacterium | reverse complement strand
GACCCAGCCAACTGACAGCCGGGAATCGTAGGTTGTGGGGCGGCGTGCGCCGCGTCTCAGCAGCTCAGAGCACCCACTGAAACAACAGAAGAGCCCCAAAAGAGCATCGCATTAACACCACCCTTGTAGGCACGCTTAGGTCATGCGCTACCGGGGTCCGGAGCAACGCGGTCTGGGCTCACAATACCACCAGTTCGGCGTTGTCCACTGTCCGCGCATCGGGCCGCCGAGGCGGCCCACACCGTCTCGAAAGCAGCGAACGGAGGGCCGCTCCCGCTCGCTCGAACGGCCGGCGGCAAATGTGTCAAGGAATGTTTCAAGGCCGGCCCCCGTGCGGTAGCCACCTGTCGAGGACGAACCACACCGACCTCACCGCCACGTCCCCGGCGTTCCAAAAGCGGTGGGGGATGGTGGCGTCGAAGGCGAGGGAGTCGCCCGGCCCCAAGACGTACTGCTCGAAGCCGACCTGCACCGAGAGGTTGCCCTCGAGGATGAGGCAGTAGTCGCGCCCGTTGTGGCGGATCGCCTCGTCGGTGTCGCCCGAGCCGCCGCCGACCGGGTAGCAGACCTCCAAGAACTCAGCCCCGGGCTCGGGGAAAGGCGTGAGGAGCTCCCAGCGCACGCCTTTTTGTAGGTTAATCACTCGCCGCTGGTCGCGCCGGCAGACGATGGCCCGTTCGTGCTCAGTCGTGGCCTGGCCCGGGCTGGCGGGAGGCTGGGCGTCCCTAGGAGCGCCCTGACCGGCCCCGCCCGGTCCCACCACGGCGTCACCAGATCCCACCGAGGCGCCGCCCGGTCCTTCCAAAGCCTCCGCTGGCCCCTCCCAAGCGTCGTCGTCCTCGCCCACGAAGAGGCTGTCCATAGAGATGGACAGGGTGTTCGCCAACGCGTACAGGGTGCTCACCGAAGGAGCGACGCGGCCGAGCTCTATCTGAGAGATGCTGCTGGCCGAGATCCCGACTTTACGGGAGAGCTCGCGCACGCCGAGCCCGCTGGCCAGGCGGGCCTGGCGCAGGCGTGCCCCGATCAGTTGTTGGCGGACGCTGCGGCCGCCGGCGCCTTGAGAGCCGGCGCCTTGAGAGCCGGCGCCTTGGGGACCTGTGGCTTGGTGGCCTGCGACGCGCTGGGGGGCGGGCAGGTCGCGCTGGGCGGGCTGGGCTGGCAGGGCCCTGCGGGAGGGCCGGCCCGGGGGCTGGGCCGGTGGCCGCCTAGGGCTGCCGGATCGTCTCGGCTCGACTGGCAAAGGGGCTGGCAAAGGCAAAGGGGCTGGCAAAGGCAAAGGGGCTGGCAAAGGCAAAGGGGCTGGCAAAGATGCGTCTCCGTCGCTCGGGACCTGCAGTTGCTCGACTAGAGGTTAGCGGGCTCGGGCTCGCTCAGGCCCCGACTGGCCGGCGGGCGGCTGCCCTGCCCCCGTCCCAGTCGGTGTAGGTGTAGGGGTTGGGGATGGTCTCCGACTTTGGCAGCTCGGGGTTCATCATCTCGGCCCACTCGGACGCCCCGAGCTGGGCGCGCAGGTAGTCGACGGTGGCGTCCACGGCGCGGCGGGCCTTGGCGAGGTCGATGCCCACGAGCTCGTGGCCGAACTTGACGATGCGCCCGTTGACCATGACCGTGTGGACCTCCGGCCGCCCTGCCTGGAACACTACGTGGCCGAAGGGGTTGAGGACGGGGAACATGACCGGCGAGCGGTCGTTTTTTATGAGCACGACGTCCGCCTTCTTGCCAGGTGCGAGGCTGCCGACGAGGTCGCCCAAGCCGAGCGTTCGCGCACCGCCAAGCGTCGCCCAGCGCACCACTTCCTCGGCCCGGAGGGCGTTGGCGACCACCGTCTCTTGTTTTGCGTGCGCCTCTAAGTGCTCGCGTGAGCGGTCGGCACCAAGAGTGGAGCGCATGACGGAGAACATGTCCGCGCTCCACCACACGCTTGTGTCCACAGAAAGCGAAGCCGGGATGCCATGGCGGCGCAGCTGCCAAGTTGGCGGGTAGCCTTGGCCGGCTGACTGCTCGCTCTCGGTGGCGACAGAGACCGAAGCCCCAGACGCGGCGATGCGCTGGTAAGAATCTTCTGAGAGAGTCGAAGCGTGCACGTAGGTCACATCTTTGGTGGCAAAGCCGTGCTCGCACATGAGCTGGATGCCCCTGTCGTCGGTGGCGCCCCACACTCCGGCGTGGGTAGTCACCCTGAGCCCAAGCTCGCGGGCCGACTCGAAGGCGCTTTTTTCTGGGAACGCCGGGTCGCCAGTCACGTCAAAGGCTAGCTCGAGCCCGAGCATGTCGTCGCGGCTCGAGAAGTGGCGGCTCACGAACGAGCGGAGCTCGGGGCTCTTTGACCACTGCCAAGGAGCGCCGAGGAGGTTGCCGTAGGCGAGGACGAAACGTCCGGGCACTTCGCGTAGGGCCTGGAGGGCGGCTTCGGCGTGCTCGACCGTCTGTAGGCCGTGCGACCAGTCGAGGGTCGTAGTGATGCCGGCGTCCAGCGACTCGACAGCGGCTAAGAGGTTGCCGGCGTAGATGTCCTCTGGGCGGAAGATCTTGCCCCATTTCAAGTAGTAGAAAACGAAGTACTGGGTGAGGGTCCAGTCCGCCCCAAAACCCCGCATGGCGCTTTGCCACATGTGGCGGTGCGTGTCCACCATCCCGGGCATCAAGATGCCGCCCGAGCAGTCGACGACGAAGGCGCCTTCTGGGGCGGCCAAGCCGGTCCCGACAGCACTGACCCGTTCACCTTCCACTAGGACGTCGCCTTTTTGGATGACCCCTGCCCTGTCCATCGTCAAGACGGTGCCCCCTTGGAACAGCACGGGTGCCCCTGGCCCAAGCCGGCCAAGCAGTCCCTGTGCCCCGACCCCTGTGCTCATCTGGCCCTGCTTCCCCTTTCTTTAGCTGAGTTTTAGTTGCTTTGCCCGAGCGGCCAGCGGGTGCTTATTGGAGCAGCCCGCCGCCGTCCACGTAGAGGTCCACCCCATTTACCCCCCCACATTCGAGGAGGAAGACCACGGCTTCTACGACTTCGGCCATGGTTACGAGCCGGCCGATCGGCGTCCTGGACACGACGGCGTCGAGGGGCTTACCTTCCCAGTAGGGGCTGTCGCCGACGATACCGGGGTGCACTGCGTTAACCCTTACTGGCCCCAGCTCGCAGGCCAAGGTGTGCACCATGCCCGTCACGCCGCCGTTCACCGTGCTCACGGTCGTGGAGCCTGGGTAGGGCCGCTCTTTGGCCAGGCCCCCGAAAAGGACGATGGAAGCGTCTTTTGTCAGGCGGTCCTTTAGCACATGGACCACCTCTAAGTAGCCGACGAGCTTCAGCGTTACGAGTCGTCGGGCACGGTCGATGTCGTAGCCGGCGACGTTGTTGACGTCGCGTTCGACCGCGGCCAGAGCTAAGCGCCTCACCGGGCCGACCTCGGCCAGGGCTGAGCGGACCGACTCGGGCTCGGCGAGGTCGACGCCTATGCCGATGGCGCCGCCACCTACCTCGGCCGCGACCTGGCTGGCCTGGGCGGCGTCCCTGCCCGAAAGGACCACCTGCTCGCCCTTTTTTGCGTACTCGGTGGCCAGTAGCCGGCCGATCCCCGAAGTACCGCCGATAACGACCACCGCACCTTTTTGCACTCGTTGCCTCCTTAGCCTGTTGTGCTCGACATCAGCTGCGCCTCAGCCTGGTCCAAGCGTCGAGGCCCACGGCCAAGACGAGGAAGGCGCCGAGGACGATCTGTTCGTAGAGGGGGTTGAGGCCTAGGAGGTCAAAGCCGTTGCCGATCAAGGCGATGAAGAGCACGCCGACCACCGAGCGCCACACCGCCCCGCGGCCCCCGAGGATGCTCGTGCCTCCCACGACCACGCCGGCCAGCACCGTGAAAGCGAGCGTGGTGCCCGACGAGGACTCGGCCGAGAGCACCCGGGAAGTGTCGATGACGCCTCCGAGGGCCGCCGCCGTACCAGAGAGGACGAAGGCGAGGATCTGCACATCGTGGACGCGCACGCCGGCGAGCCGGGCCGCTTCGGCGTTGCCGCCTGCCGCGTACATGTAGCGGCCGACCGTCGTGCGGTGGAGGAGGAAGCCGAGCACCAACACGGCCAACAGCGTCACCCAGGTGGAGGCCCGCACGCCGAGGAAGCTCGAGCGGGCGAAGTCGGCGAAGCTCGGGCGGTTGAAGTCGGTGATTATGTTCCCGCCCGTGGCGAGGCCGGCTATCCCGCCGACGACGTAGCTCGAAGCGAGCGTGGCTATGAGGGAGTTGACCCGGAAGACGGCGGTCACGACCCCGTTCACGGCGCCGACGACCACTCCGACAAGGATGCCTACCACGATGGCGAGGCCCGGGCTCGTCACCAATGCGAAATGCGCGGCGGTGACGCCCGCCAAAGCGTAGACCGCGCCTACCGACAGGTCGATGCCTCCGGAGACGAGCACGAGCGTGGCCGCGGCCGCAGGGATGAGGGTGGAGGCCTGCTGGTCGAGGACGTTCAAAAGGTTGGTCGTAGTGAAAAAGGCGGCGCTCGTCGCCGAGAGCACTACGAACAGCGCGACGAAGGGGAGGAGTATGCCGCCGCGGCGCAGGTCGACCAGGTCGAGCGCGCGGGCGGCCAGGCCCCGGGTCGCCGGGCGGGCCGGCGGGCTTGGCTCGAGGCCGAGGACTGGCTCCCCCAAGCCCACTGCCTTCACGAAGCCCTCCTTTCGAGCAGTGAAGCGCTCACGAGGTCTTCTTCGGTGGCGGTCTCCCCGTCGAGCTCGGCCACGACTTGCCCGGCGCGCATCACTAGGATCCGGTGCGAGATGCCGAGGACTTCTTCGGCGTCTGAGGAGATAATGAGGACGCCTCGGCCGTCGGCTGCGAACCCGGCGAGCAGGTCGTATATGGCACGGCGCGCCCCGACGTCGACACCCCGGGTCGGCTCGTCGGCCACAAGCACGAGCGGCTTGGTGAGGAGCACGCGGGCGAACAACAGCTTTTGCTGGTTGCCGCCCGACAGTGTGCCCGCCTCTACCATGTCCGCGCTGCGCACGCCCACGTGCTGGAGGGCTTCGTGGACTGTCCGGCGCTCTGTGCGCCGCTTCACATAACCAAGGCGAGACAGCTCTTTTAGCACTGACAAAGCGGCGTTCTCGCCGACCGGGCGGCCGAGGAAAAGGCCCTGCTCTTTGCGGGACTCAGGGACCATGGCGAGGCCAGCTGCCAACATGCGCCTCGGCGTGCGGCGCTCAAAAGGCTTGCCCGCCAGCACGACCCGGCCGCGCTGGGCCGGGCGGGCCCCGACGAGGGCTTGGGCCAGCTCTGTCCGCCCCGCGCCGACCAAGCCGGCCAAGCCGACGATCTCGCCAGCGTGGACCTTCAAGCTGGCCCCCTTTACCCCGGCTGCCCAGAGGTCGTGGATTTCTAACAGCGCCGGCGAGCCAGCCGGGGGGCGGCGCTTGGGTGGGAAGGGTTGTTCGAAAGAACGCCCCAACATCGCTTGAACGAGGGACCCCTCGGTCTCTGTCGCTGCCGGGCCGCAACGTACGAGGCGCCCGTCCCGGAGCACGGTGACGTCGTTGGCGACCTCGAGCACTTCCCGGAGGAAATGCGAGATGAGCAGCACGGTCCGGCCCTGGGAGCGGAGCCTCGAGATCACTTGGTGGAGCTTTTCAATGTCGTCGCGGCCCAGCGCCGCGGTCGGCTCGTCAAAGACGAAGAACTGGGCATCACGCGCGAGCGCCCGCAAGATCTCCAGTTTTTGTTGGTCAGCGACGCGAAGCTCCCCGGCGAGGGTGTCGGCTGGGACGCCAAAGCCCACGCGCCCGCAGAGAGAGGTGTAACGCCTTAGCAGCTCTCGTCGCCTTAGCAGCACCCCTCGGCGGGGCTCTGCCCCTAGGAAGACGTTCTGTGCCGCGGTGAGCTCAGGCACGATGGCGAGCTCTTGGGCGATCGTGGCCACGCCGTGGTTGAGCGCCTCGTGCGGGCCCCGCCAGCGCACGACGGCCCCGTTCAGGGCTACCTCGCCCTCGTCGGGGGCGATTACGCCCCCGACGATCTTGCCGAGCGTCGATTTGCCTGCCCCGTTCTCGCCTACCACAGCGTGCACGGAGCCAGCCCGGACGCTCAAAGAGACCGAGTCGAGCGCCCGGACGCCACCGAAATGCTTGCTAACCGCCCGCAGCTCTATATGAGCTGGGGCTAGGCCTGCGTCGACGACCACGTCGCCCGTGCCTTGCCCAGAGCCTCTTTTTTAGCCCGGCCACTCGGCGTGGAACTCGCCCACGTCAGCTTTTGTCACGATGCCCCCGTGCGGGAGCTCGGCTACGGGGTCGATCCCGCCGAAAAGCTTGCCCGTACGGATGGACTCGGCGAGGTACTTCACTGCGAGGCGCCCTTCGCTGGCGGGCAGCTGGGCGACGTCGCCGTACCAGGCCCGGCTGCGGATGCCTCTCAGGGCGGCGGCGCTGGCCCCGTAACCGACCAGGATCACCTTGCCGGTCTTGCCCGCGGCGGCCACCGCTTGCTGGGCGCCTTCGATGCCTTGGTCAGAGCCGACGATCAAGGTGAGGTCTGGGTGCGCCGCCAGCATGTCCTGGGTGGCGGTGAGGCCGTCGCTCGGCGTGAAATATGACTGGCCTTGGGCGACGATCTTTATGTTGTGGTGAGGCGAGACGACCTTCATAAAGGCGCCGTGGAGGGCCTCGTCGAGGGCTGAGGCCTTGATGTCGTACATGTAGCCCACGTTGCAAGGGTGGTAACTTGCGCAGGCCTGGACGACTAGGTGGCCCAGCTTGGTGCCGATCTCGGTGGGGACGAACACGACGTTGACGGCGAGCCCCTTCACCTGGGGCGCGTCAGTGGCGAGGTTGGGGCCAAGCTCTTGGTCGAGGTTGGCCACGGCTATGTGGTGCGAGATGGCCTGCCGGACCAAAGGCAGCAGCCCGGTGCCGAAGATCGGCTGGACGATTATGCCCTGGTACTTGTGCGAGGTGATAGCGTCTTGCAGCTCCGAGTACTGCTTTGTGGGGCTGTTGCCTGCATCGAAGACGGTGAGGTGGACGTTGCTGGCTTTTGCTTGCGCCTTGGCGGCGGCGAGCATGGGCGCGTCGTAGCTGTTTTGCACGGCGAACGACAGGTAGGCGACCTGGAGCGTCTGGTCAGCGTGGGGCTCTGTGGCACCGGCTGGTGCCACAGACGTGCCAGCGGCGCAAAGTGCTGCGAGCGCCCCGCTGAGGACAGCGCCAAGGCGGCGACGGCGGCCAGGACGTCTAGACGACATGGCTTCCCCTTCTCCCTTTCCCCTTCGACTTGCCCCGGGACCGGAACCCGAGGACCCCTACCAGCTTGGCACGGCCGCGTCGCGCTGTCAAGTGGTATTGACCAGGTGTGTAAAGTTACAGGACACAGGTCTCGTCCGCTGCCGGGCTAGTTGACCACGCCGGAGGGCGATGTAATATGCGGAGGGTTGCAGTTTCGGTGGCGACACGGAAGGGGAGGCACCTGTTCATTGGCACGTGACACTGCTCGAGAGCCCGTCAAGACGGGGCCGGACTACCTCGAGGTGCGCTTGGGGATCTACCGGGGCATGGTCCGGGTGCGCTACTTCGAGAAAAGGGCCTACGACTTGTTCCTCCAGAACTTGGTGAAGGGTACCAGCCACCTCGCGATCGGCCAAGAAGCCATCGCCGCTGGCGTAGCCGCCGCGCTGCGCCCGGACGACTACGTCTTTGCGACCTACCGCGGCCACGCCCATGCCATGTTGCGGGGTGCCCCGATGGTGGCGGTCATGGCGGAGCTGCTCGGGCGGGAGAACGGCCTCATGGGGGGGAAGGGGGGCTCCATGCATCTCACTTACACGGAGGGCAACTTCATGGGCTCTTACGCCATAGTGGGCGCCCACCTCCCGATCGCCAACGGGGCCGCTTGGTCTGCCCTTTACCGGGGCACCGACCAGGTCGCGGTGGCCTTCTTCGGCGACGGCGCCACCAACATCGGCGCTTTCCACGAGGCGCTCAACCTGGCCGCCACCTGGAAGCTCCCGGTCGTCTTCGTGTGCGAGAACAACCTTTATATGGAGTACACGCCTATAAGAAAAGTCACCGCCGTCGAGCGCCCCGCGGCCGACCGGGCCAGTGCCTACGGACTCCCCCCGGTGCTGGTCGACGGCAACGACGCCGACATGGTCTTCGAGACCGCCACGAGGGCGGTGGGGCTCGCCCGGGGCGGGGGAGGCCCGAGCTTGATCGAGGCAGTGACCTACCGCCACGGGGGCCATTCGCGCGCCGACCCGGGGAAGTACCGGCCCGATGCCGAGGTGGCGGAGTGGCTAGCCAAGGACCCTATACCTCGCTACAAGGAGAGGCTCTTGGACGAGGGGGTGGCCGCCGAGGTGCTGGAGCGCATCGAGGCCGAGGCAGCAGCCGAGGTCGACCAGGCTACCGAGCAGGCCAAAGCGGCGGCGCCAGCACATCCCGGCGGCCTAGAGCGCGAGGTCTTCAGCGACGGGGGGGCCACGTGGCGCAGGTGATGACTTACCGGGAGGCGGTGGCGGCCGGCTTGGCCCAAGAGATGGCGAGGGACCCCTCGGTGGTCCTGATCGGCGAGGATGTCGGCGCCGCCGGGGGCGTGTTCAAAGCGACGGCGGGCCTTTTGGAAAAGTTCGGGGCGCGTCGGGTCAAGGACACACCCATCTCCGAGCAGGCCATCATCGGCGCGGCGATGGGGGCGGCCATGACCGGCTTGCGCCCGGTGGCAGAGCTCATGTTCGCCGACTTCGTCTCTGTCTGCCACGACTTGGTGGCCAACCAGGTTGCCAAGGCGCGATACATGACCAACGGCCAGGTGAGCCTCCCGCTGGTGGTGCGTTTTGGCAACGGTGGCGGGCTGCGTTTTGGGGCGCAGCACTCCCAGAGCGTCGAGTCCTGGCTGATGGCGGTGCCGGGCCTCAAGGTCGTGGTCCCTTCGACGCCTGCCGACGTGGTCGGGCTCTTGGCGGCGGCGGTGCGCGACGACGACCCTGTCATGTTCCTAGAAGAAAAGGCCCTGTACCCGACGAGCGGGGAGGTCCCCGAGGGCGAGCACGTAGACGAGCTCGGCACGGCCCGGGTGCGCCGGCCGGGCAAGGACTGTAGCGTCATCGCGCTCGGCACGATGGCCGATCGCGCCCTGGCTGCCGCCGAGCAGCTCCAAGCAGAGGGCATCGACTGCGAGGTGATAGACCTGCGGAGCCTTGTCCCCTTGGACATGACGACAGTCGCGGCTTCGGTGGCAAAGACGGGCCGGGTCTTCACCGTCGAGGAGAACCCACGGCTTTGCGGGTGGGGGGCCGAGGTCGCCTCCATCATTTGCGAGGAGTGCTTTTATGACCTCGACGCCCCGGTCAGGCGCATTACCACGCCGCATGTCCCCTTGCCCGCCGCTGACTCGCTCGAAGACGCCGCCATACCTTCGGCCGAGCGGGTGGCTGCTGCCATAAGAGAAGGCCTCGGCTAGAGGAAAGGATAACGACACCATGGTGCTAAAGAGCTTTGGGCTGAACGCAGTGGACTGGGAGCAGAGGGTCGATTTCGACCGGCTGCGGCGCGAGCGCCTAGGGCGCCTGCGTGCCGAGCTCGAGCGGAGCGAGCTCGGGGCGCTCTTGTCTTTCGATTTCCACAACATCCGCTATATGACCTCGACCCACATCGGCACTTGGGCGATGGACAAGCTGATCCGGTTCTCCCTCCTGCCCCGCGGTGGGGACCCTGTGGTCTGGGACTTCGGTTCGGCGGCGCGCCACCATGTTTTGTACAACCCGTGGCTCGACTACGGCCCTGACGCAGAGCATGGCTCCCGGCCTGGGATCTCCACCTTGCGGGGGGCGTTCGGCCCGGCCGCCAAGAGGGCCGAAGAGGTGGCGCGCTCTATAAAGCGGGAACTCGAGCGCCACGGGCTGGCCGGCGAGCCTCTGGGCGTGGACGTCGCCGAGGTGCCCGTGCTCGAAGCACTGGCCAGAGAGGGGGTGCTGGTCGTGGACGGCCAGCAGGTGTTCTTGGAGGCCCGGCGCAAGAAGACCGAGGACGAGATCTCCTTGCTCGTGGCGGCCGCCTCCATGGTCGATGCCGCTTATGACCAGTTGTACGCCTTCTTGCGCCCGGGTGTGCGGGAGAACGAGTGCGTAGGGCTCGTGGCCAAGGTGCTTTACGACTTGGGCTCTGAGCACGTAGAGGGGGTGAACGCCATCTCGGGCGAGCGCTGCTCGCCCCACCCCCACGTTTACAGCGACCGGCTCTTGCGCCCCGGGGACCCCGCCTTTTTCGACATCTTGCACTCTTTCAACGGTTACAGGACCTGCTATTACCGCACCTTTGCCGTGGGCAGCGCCAGCCCCGCGCAAAGGGACGCCTACCGCCGTTGCCGTTACTACATAGACGCCGCCATCGAGAAAGTGAAGCCCGGGGCGACCACCGCCGACATCGTGGAAGTGTGGCCAAAGGCCAGCGAGTTCGGCTTCGCCGACGAACTGGCCGCCTTCGCCCTCCAGTTCGGCCACGGGGTCGGCCTTTCCATCTGGGAGAAGCCGATCTTCAGCCGCCTGGTCTCCTTGGACCACCCCGAGGTGCTGGAAGAAGGGATGGTCTTTGCCCTGGAGACCTACTGGCCGGCCTCAGACGGCTGGTCGGCCGCCCGCATCGAGGAGGAGGTCGTGGTCACCCCCGAGGGCGGCGAGGTGATAACCAAGTTCCCAGCCGAGGAACTGCTTGTCGCAGGGCAGCGCTACTGGGCGGTCGGCGGCCCCCTGTCTACTACCCGGGAGGCACAGTCGCACCTCAACGCCAAAGAGCCCAAAGAGAGCTGAGCCGATGGCCGAGAGGTGCTTTGTGGCGAGGTGGGACTGGGCCTTCGACGACGGGGACGGCTCGGCCCCCCCGGCCTCGCGCGCGCCTGGCTACAGCCGGCGTGAGCTGGTCGGGAGGGCAACGGGCGCGGTCCATACCGACCTCGGCCTGTGCCGCCTCGCCCCTGGTGGGAGGGTGGACAGGCACGTGCACGCCTTCGAGCAGTGCGCTTATGTCCTAGACGGCCACCCGGTCGTGGAGAGCAACGGCCGCCAGTGGCAGCTGGGGGCGGGCCACTACGTGTTCTTCGGGGTCGGGAGCGTGCACGGTTGGCTCAACCCCGCCGGCGAGGAGGCCCGCTGGCTCGAGCTCGCCACGCCCCAGCGGCTAGGCCAGGGGAGCGGCCGAGAGGACACCTTCTTCTTGCCCGGGGCGCTCGAGGTCGCCAGCCCGGGTGCCCCTCGCCCAGGCGAGCCGACGGCCCCGGAGGTGGGCTACTACCCCGGGACCCCTCCCCAGCAGGAGGCGCTCGCTCTGGTGGGGCCGGTGCGGGGGCGAGAGCCCGTCGGCATGGACACCGCCCTCCTTGCCTATAGCGGCATCTCAGTAAAGATGATGGTGGACGAGAACATAGGCGCCGAACTGCTCACCATGTTTATGGTGGACTACGAGCCCGGCGGTGCCGCCCAGGTCCACGACCACCCCTTCGAGGAGGCCTACTTCTTTCTCTCGGGCGAGGTGGAAGCCGAGGTCGAGGGGGAGACGAGGACGCTCCGGGCCGGCGACGTCTTGTTCTGCGGGGTCGGTGTGCTGCACGGCTTTTTCAACATGAGCCCGGGGCGTGTGCGCTGGGTCGAGACCCAGGCCCCTCAGCCGCCCCGGCGCCACTCCTACCGCTGGCCGGCGCACTGGTCCAATCTGGGAGAGCAGTTCCAAGCCTCGGAGGCGCTCTCGCCGCGCTCGTAGCTCTGACGACACGACAACGATGCCGCTGAGGCGGGGGCGCGCCAGGCCAAGGTGGCCGGTGTGAAATGCCGCCGTCGGGTGTTGAGCGCAGCCCGAGCACGGCGAGGCGGGCGAGGAGCTCCTCGTGGAGGGAAATGGAAACCGTCCGCCCGGCTGCGGCCGTCGTGCCGGACTGGCGGAGCGGGCAGTTGCTGCACGCGCCGCCAACAACTGTTCGTGGTTGCTT
>DAHWQF010000549.1 GCA_027334785.1 Acidimicrobiaceae bacterium | reverse complement strand
GTTGCCGGCGAAGACCTCCACTGCGACCGGCCGCCCCTCGGGGCAGCAGGTGAGGCCGTACTCGACCTGGGCCTTGTCCATCTTCCCGTCCCGGGAGTGGCCCCGCTTGGCGAGCGGGCAGTGGCTCCCCTCGACCCAGGAGCTACTGAGGTCGTAGAGCACCCGGCCCCCGGGGCGCAGGTGGCGCCGGGCCAGGGCCTCTTCGATGGAGGCCTGGCGGGGGACGAGCCAGTCCATGGCGGCATAGACCTGGTCGGCCGAGACCTCCAAGAGGCCGAGGTCGGTGGCCATGGTGGTCCCCTGCCACCAGCGGGCGGTGGCGAGCTTGGAGCCCGGCCTGACAGCCCTCGCCACCACGAGCGCCAGGGCGAGGTCCCGCTCTTGGCAGGGCGGGCCGAGCAGCTTGGCCATGCCGAGCTTCCCCGCCATCGCCCAGGCCGCCGCCACGTGGCCGTGGGGCAGCGAGCGCTCGATGTCCCAGCCCTCGCCGGCTTCCACGAGCTCCTTCCCCGCCAGGACCTTGCGCAGGGCCTCGACCGCCTCCTCGGGCAGGTGCGAGAGGTTGGCCAAGGTCTCGTTCTTCACCTTGCCGCCCTCCCGGAAGGAGCGCCGCAGCAGGTGCGCCACGTACTCCCTGTCCTTGTACTGACGACGGGTGGTCACGATGTGCATGGCACCACCCTTGCGAGTCACGAGATCACCTTACACCACTGAAGTTCGCTCTGCAAGCCTTTTAGTGACTACACTGGGTGGGCCCTTCGCACCTCTCCGCGCTGGTCAAGTGCCAAATCCGCCCTCAAAACGGCCGTAACTTCGGTCTAGACCACATCCCCGAGGAGCTCGCCAAGTTCATGGACAACCTCGCCGTGTTCGTCGAGGACTGGCCGAGCCCGGCCCAACTGGCCGGCGTGAGAGGCACCCTGCTCGGCCTTTACCAGGGGGTCGATTTGACCCGCCGTTCCCCGGTCTCCTACGTCGGTGCCATGCCGGACCGGATCACGATCTTCAGGGGACCGATCAGCGCCATCGCCCGAGACGAGCAAGAGCTAGTGGAAATCGTCACCCGGACCGTCATCCACGAAGTGGCGCACCACTTCGGCATCTCCGACCGGCGCCTGTCCGAGCTCGGGTGGGGTTGAGCACGACCGGGCCCGGAGGCGCGGCTCCGGCCTCAGGCTGGGGCCGGCTGGAGGCTTCGGGCTGGGCCGGCAGCGTGGGGATTCGGGCTGAGGCCGGATGGAGCTTTTCGGGCTGGGCCGGCAACGTCAGGATTCGGGCTGAGGCCGGATGGAGCTTTCGGGCTGGGGCCGGCCGGCGCCGGACAGTTCGATGCGGCGAGCCAGGTTGACCGCGTGGTCCCCGAGACGCTCGTAGAACCGGCCGAGCAAGGTGACCTGCGCGCCGACATCGGGGGGCATGGCGGCGTGTGCCACCTCGTTCGTGAGCCTCTCGTGGAGGATGTCGAGCTCGTCGTCGGCCTCGTCCAAGCCGGCCCAGGCGGGCGCGCGCCTCACGTAGCTGTCCGTCGCCGTCCGCCACATCTCGAGCGCCACCTCGGACATGCGCTGCACGATGCCCCGGGACTGGGGCGACATGTTCGGCCCCAGGTTGCCTATGGCGCGCTGCGCTATGTGCTCGGCGAGGTCGGCACTGCGCTCGAGCTCGGGCAGGATCAGCAACAGCCCGATCAGCCAGCGGGCTTCGTCGTTGGCGGGGACGAAGCGCTCGAGCTCCCGCCAGATCGCCTCGGACAGGCTCCCGGTCAGCTCGTCGACCGACTCGTCGCCTGCGACGACCCGGCTGCCCTCGGACGGCTCACCGCCCAAAAGAGCGTCGGTGGCCTCCGCCAGCGCCTCGACGACAAGGGAGAACACGTGCCCAACCTGGCGCTCTATGGCCAAGCCATCGTTGCGGTCGCCTCCCACCGGCACCGGTCTACTGCGCGAAAGGCCAGCCGCAGCCGCGCCAAAGGGAGCGTATGGGAGTACTCGGTCGCTCGGAGCAGGCGATTGCCACCTAGAGCGGTCTCCAACCTCACGAAGAGAGTCAGCGGCCACGCCGGGCCGAGGAGGCGGCGACTACAGTCGGCCGGTGACCACTGTGGCGACTGCGACCATGCCCGGCCCGGCCCCCGGGACGCATTTCGGGATGCCTTGACCCGAATGGGAGAAGCTCGCACCTTTTGCATCTTCGTGGCCCGTCCCAAGCGGTAGCCAGCCCCGCGGGAGCTCCCCGAGTGGCGAGGCCGTCACGGGCCGCCTTTCTTGAGGCGCTCGTTGGCCAGCCGGGCATAGGTGGACAAGCACTCGGGGTTGGCGAGCGCGCTCGGCACGAGAGCGTCGTCGGCGGGCACGCCCGAAAGGAGACGCTTCACGGGGACCTCAAGCTTCTTGCCGGACAAAGTGCGGGGGACCGCCGGCACCAACAGGACCCGGTCGGGGACGTAGCGAGGAGAGAGCTCCCTCCGCACGGCGGCGCGCACCTCCTCGGCGAGCGCCTGGAGGCTGGCTGTGCGCGCCCGGTCCGGCCGTGCCGCCGCGAGCACCACGGCTGCGCGGGACTCGGGCTCGTCGCCGACGCACTCGAAGGGCCTCGGCCCGTCACCGGTGCCGATCAGCGCGCGGAAGTTGGCCGAGAGCTTGGCGTTGGAGAGCGGCTCTCGTCCCCCGAAGATCTGCGAGAGCTGGCCAGCATCCAGGTAGGGAGCAAGCACGAGGTC
>DAHWQF010000548.1 GCA_027334785.1 Acidimicrobiaceae bacterium | reverse complement strand
CTCGACCCAGTCACGTCCCGTGATCCCGAGGTCGAACAGCCCGCCGGTAACGTAGTGAGGGATTTCCTGGGGGCGCAGTATGCGGACCTCGGAGATCCGGTGGTCCCGCACGCTGGCGCGGTAGTCGACCTCTGAGCTCCGGGAAACGGCGAGGTCGGCGGCTTCGAACAGTTCCAACGTCGCCCGCTCGAGCGAGCCCTTCGGGAGCACCAGCTTCAGCACAGCCTCCGACGATAGCCCGAGGGCGCGGTCAGCAGTCCGCCAGGGGCCCACGTCAGAGTCAGAGACCTGGCCCGCCGAGGACCGACCCCAGCCTGCCCAGAACCCGCCCCACGAGCCCGGCCCCACGGACCGCCCCACGAGCCCGGCCCCACGGACCGCCCCACGAGCCCGGCCCGAAGCCAGGGCGTCCGGGCGTCTCCGCCTCAAAGTGCGACTAGCTTCAGTGCGGCTAGCTTCAGTGCGGCTAGCTTCAGTGCGGCTGCTCCCCCGCCAGCAAGGAGAGGGCGTGGGGGAGCAAGTCCATGACCGCGCGGAGGCACTCGAGCGCCCCCCTCGGCGAACCGGGCAGGTTGATCACGAGCGCGTGCCCGCGCACGCCGGCGATGCCCCGCGACAGCGGTGCCATCGGGCCAGACCGGCGCATCAGCTCGCCGAAGCCGGGCGCTAGGCGCTCTATCACCTCCGCAGTGCCCTCCGGGGTGTAGTCACGGGGGCCGAACCCGGTACCGCCCGTGGTGACCACGAGGCCCGTGAAGGCTGAAGCCATCCTCACCAGGTCGCCGGCCACTGAGGCGACCCCATCGGCCACGAGTGTCCGCTCGACCACCTCGAAACCGGCCTCCTCGAGCGCCCGGGCCACCGCCGGCCCGCTCTCGTCCTCGCGTTCGCCGCGCACGACCGAGTCGGACACCGTAAGGACCTTGGCCTGGTGCGTCATCTGTCCCCTCCGGTGCCCGGCTCCTTGCCCACCCGGGCACTCTCCAACCTGATCACCGACGCGGCTGCCTCCCGGATCCTCCGGGCGGCCTCGACCCGGTCGGGTGCCCCAAAGATGGCGCTCCCTGCGACCAGCAACCTCGCTCCCGCCCGGGCCACGACGGGGGCCGTAACCGGGTCGATGCCACCGTCCACTTCGATCTCGACGGCTAGGCCACGCTCGTCGATCGCCTGGCGGGCGCGAGCGATCTTCCCCACTACTTCCTCCATGAAGCTCTGGCCGCCGAAACCCGGGTGAACGGTCATGACGAGCAGCAAATCGATGTCGGCCAGCCAGGGCAGCACGTCGTCCAGGGGTGTTTCGGGGTTGACCGCCAAGCCTGTGCCGAGGCCGAGCTCGCGCATCTGGGCGATCAGCTCTCCGGTCTTTCCCACCTCGACATGAACGCTGCAGCCATCGGCCCCCGCCTCGCGGAACGCCCGGAGGTAGCGGCCGGGGTCGTCCATCATCAGGTGGCAATCGAGGTAGAGGTCGGTGTGCTTGCGGATCCACCGCACCACCGGCGGGCCGATCGTGAGGTTGGGGACGAAGTGGGCGTCCATCACATCCACGTGGAGTGCATCTGCTTCGGCACGGGTGCTCTCCACCTCTTCTGCCAGGCGGGCGTAATCGGCTGACAGGATCGACGGTGCGACCCGCACCGGGCCCGGCCTAAGGGGAACGCCCAAGTAGGGAAGCGATGGCACCGGGCCCGAAGCTAGTACCCAGGCGGCGAGCAGTTAGTGGTTAACTGATCGACATGGCAGCTCAGCGCCTCCGAGGCGGCGGGCGGCGCCCGGGTTGCTCACTCGCGCCAGCGGTCACTGGCCAAGCGCCGGGGCGAGCGACCAGATGCAGGCCGGCGTGACCAGCGTCTTGTTGATCGAGGACGACGCCCACATCCGGGCGTCTCTCGGCATGCTCCTGCGCCGGGACGGCTACAGGGTCTCAGAGGCGGCGAGCGGCGAGGAGGGCCTCGACACCTTCGCTTCCGAGAACCCCGACGTAGTGCTCGTCGACCTCCTCCTACCTGGCATGGACGGCTTCGAAGTGACCCGTGAGCTGCGCCGGGCCAGCAACGTGCCGGTGATCGTGGTATCGGCCCGCACCGCCACCGAGGACATCGTGCTCGGTCTCGAGGCGGGTGCCGACGACTACCTGACCAAGCCCGTCATGGCGCGTGAGCTCCCCGCCCGCATCCGCGCGCTCGTGCGGCGTGCCCAGCTCTCAGCTGAAGGAGGCACCAGCCTCTGGCTCGGGGACCTCGAAATCCAGCCGCAAGCCGGCCTGGTCAAGAAGGCGGGCACGGCGCTCTCGCTTACCCGGACGGAGCTCCGCCTGCTCTGCGAGCTGGCCTCTCAACCGGGGTGGGTGCTCTCCCGGCCCCAGTTGCTCGAGCGGGTCTGGGGCTATGACTATTTCGGCGACACCCGCCTGGTCGACGTGCACATAGGCCGCCTCCGCTCCAAGGTAGAGGACGACCCCTCCAACCCCGAGCTCATAGTGACGGTCCGGGGCATCGGCTACAAGCTGGTGCCGCCGCCGTGAGGAAGGCCCTGAGGAAGGCCATGAGGAATAAGGCACAGCGCTTCGGGCTGCGGGCAAGGGTGAGCGCTGCCTTCGCCGCTGGAGCAGCCCTCCTCTCTGCTGCCCTGGCGATCGTGACGTTCGTCCTCGTAGACCACTACCTGCTCGCCCGCCAGGTGCAAACGGCCGCCCACGAGACCTTCGCCGACGCCAGAG
>DAHWQF010000547.1 GCA_027334785.1 Acidimicrobiaceae bacterium | reverse complement strand
GGCGGTGGCAGCGGCGGCTGCGGCCGGTGCCGGCGTGCCCGACGAGGCTTTCGAGCACGCCTTCCGGGTGGACGGCCACCCCGAAAATGCGGCCGCGTCCGCCTTCGGCGGGCTCGTCGCCGCTGCGGTAGTGGGGGGACGGCCGGTCGCCCGGCACCTCCGTCTCGACCCCCAACTGCGCTTCGTGGTGCTCGTACCCGACCGCGAGCTCCCGACCGCTGATGCCCGCCAAGCCCTGTCGGCCTCAGTGCCGATCGAGGACGCGGTGTTCAACTTGAGCCGCCTCGGCTTGCTCGTGGCCGGCCTCGCCGATCACCGCCGGCTGCTTCCCGAAGCAGGGGACGACCGGCTCCACCAGCCGGCCCGCGCCGCCCTGTTCGCCGAGGCGGAAGCGCTCCTCAGGGGCCTCCGCCGGCGAGGGGCGCTCACCTCCTGCTGGTCGGGGGCGGGCCCGAGCATTCTGGCTCTCTGCGATGCCGCAGCCGCCAGCGAAATCTGTGCCGCCGGCCGCGAGCTCATGGCCTCGCTCGGGGTCCCGGGCAGGGCCCTTCTGCTGGAAGCCGACCATGGCGGCGTAGAGGTGAGCAAGGCACCGCCGGTCTAGCCGGGGTCTAGCCGGGTCTAGCCGGCGAGCTAGCCAGCTGGCGAGCTAGCCAGCTAACGGCGCCCCCAGCGCCCTCTGCAGGGTGCGACGTGGACGAGGATGTTGTACGTGAACAGGGCGATGGCCAGGTGCATGAGCATGAGGAAGGCAACGGCGTGCACCGGTTGGCCTTTGTGCAGGATGTACAGGTCGGGTAGCCAGAGGGCCAGGGTGCAGGCGATGGCCATCCTGAAAAAGACCCAGCGGGGGCTCGAGGTAAGGCGGGTGACGATGGGCCACCCGGCGCAGGCGATGAGCACGCCGATCACGGTCAAGGTGGCATAGTCGTAGAAGCGGAAGTGGATGTACCCCTTGGTCGCGGGGAAGAAGTGCTCGGCCACCTTGACGATGGCGGCATCGACGAGAAGCGAAGCCAGGATCGAGGCAATAGTGGCCGCGATGACGCGAGCCAGTGACGGTTGCTCGTCGCTCGGGTCGAGATCGATGTGGGCGAGCCACAATGCGCGCCCGAGCGTGGTCTCGTCCAGGTTCTGCAAAAAGCCCTCCTTCGCCACAGGCCACCTCGTACCCGCACGCTTTGCCGGCACCTACAGCCCTATGAGTGGCCGGCGCGGGCGCTGATATACGACAGGCGGGCCAACCGGCCAGCGTGGTCCCCCTGTAGTCTCTTCTGGAGTGGCGCGTTACTGGCTCGAGACCCTCGGCTGCCCCAAAAACCAGGTGGACTCCGACAAGCTGGCGGGCGCCCTCGCGTTGGAGGGCTACGGGCTGGCCGAGGAGCCCGGTAGCGCCGACTTGGTAGTGGTCAACACCTGCGCCTTCATTGGGGCCGCCCGTGAGGAGTCGGTGGCAGCCGTGCTCGAGATGACGGCGGCTAAGAAAGAAGGCGCGCGCCTAGTCGTCACCGGGTGCCTGGCTGAGCGCTATGGCGAGGAGCTGGCCAGCGCCTTGCCGGAGGTGGACCAGGTGGCCGGCTTTGGCGTCGGCTTCTGGGACCGAGCCGGCGTGCCGGGCGCGGCGCCGGTGTCGTTCAGGCGGTCGAAGTTCGACTTGCTCGAGCTGGCGCGGCCGGCGACCAGCGCGTTCTGGGCCTACGTGAAGATCGCCGAAGGATGCGACCGGCGTTGCGGTTTCTGTGCCATACCGACGTTCCGGGGGCGGCAGCGTTCGCGCTCACGCCAGGCGGTCCTGTCGGAGGTGGCGCGCCTCGGTGTGGAGGAGGTCGTGCTGGTAGCCCAGGACCCAGTGTCATGGGGGCGCGATGCACGTGGCGGTGCCGGTGGCCCCGGGGAACTAGCCGCCTTGGTCCGCGACGTGCAGGAGCTCGTGGAGCGCGTGCGCCTCCTCTACCTCTACCCCTCGGGGTTGACCGACGAGTTGGTCGATGCCATGGGAGGTTGCCCCTATTTTGACCTTTCTCTCCAGCATGTTTCGCGGCCCCTGCTCCGGCGCATGCGCCGATACGGAGACGACGAGCGCTTTTTGGAGCGGATCTCGTATATCCGCCGACATTTCCCAGAAGCGGCCCTCCGGTCCTCTTTCATAATCGGCTACCCAGGGGAAACCGAGGAAGACCAGGACCTGCTGCTTTCGTTCCTCGAGGAAGCGCAGCTCGACTGGGCCGGTTTCTTTGCCTTTTCCCCAGAGGAGGGCACCTACGCTGCGTCGCTCTCGGGCCAGGTACCGGCCGGGCTGGTAGCCGAGCGGGCCAGGGAGTGCTCGGAGCTTCAAGACGCCATCACCGCTTCCCGGCGGGTGGCCCTGGTGGGCACAAAGTGCCGGGCTCTCGTAGACGCCACCGGCGAGGCCCGGAGCCATCGTGAGGCCCCTGAGATAGACGGCGTCATCCACGTCCCGCCCGGCTTGGCCCCGGGCACCTGGGTGGAGCTTGAGATAACCGGCTCCGAGGGACCCGACCTCTTCGGTGAGCCGGTGGCGCGTTGAACGGCGAGAGGTCATCTGTCGCCGGCCAAGTCGGCAAGGCCGGCCAAGTCGGCAAGACTGGCCAAGTCGGCAAGACTGGCCAAATCGGCGAGGCGGGCAGAGTCGACAAGGCCGGCAAAGCGGGGAAGGTCGGCAAAGCTGACAGGGTCGGCAAAGCTGACAGGGTCGGCCAGC
>DAHWQF010000546.1 GCA_027334785.1 Acidimicrobiaceae bacterium | reverse complement strand
GGTCGTAGCTGTAGGGGTTGAGCTTGGCTAGCTCGGAGCTGGGTAGCCACTGGGCAGCCACCGAGTCCACCAGGCCTGTCTGGTACTTGGCCGCGGTCCCGCTGACCGGCTCGCCCACCTTGGTGATCTCCTGGCGGTTGAGCAGGTAGGCGAGTGCCTCACGCACGGCCGGGATCCCGTAGGGGTACCGGGCTTCGTCGAACGCGAGCGCGACGGCCACGAACGAGGGGGCAATGACTTCCTTGTTGCCCGCCCGCAAGACTTGGTGCAACACGTTGGTGGGCATAGCGGTGTAGGGCGCAAAGTCGAGCTCGCCGGCCTCCATGTAGTTCCAGATCTCTGCGTTGCCGGTGTAGTTGCGGAGCTCGACCTCCTCGGGCGAGATCTTGGAGGCGTCGAAGAAGTACTTGTTCTTCACGAGCAAGGCCTCGCCGGCGTTCAAGCGGGCGATGTAGAAAGGCCCGGCGGAGATGTCGGTCTTGGGGGCGAAGTCCTCGATGGTCGGGGCGAGCTTCTCGAGCGTCGCCTTGGCTTTCTTGGCAGCAGCGCCCTTGCCCTCGGAGGCGGAGATGACGGACCAGATGTCAGAAGGCAGCAACGACCCGTACTCGGAGTTGGGGACGATGATGGTCCCGAGGACCTGTGCCGCGAAGAGCTGGTTATGGGTCCCCTTCTCCTGGTTGAAGCGGATCTCCTTCGGGCCGAGGACGGTCACACTGGCAAGGTTGGGCGGCTGGGTGCCCATGATGAAGGCATTGGCGGCCGAAGTCTGGACATCTGTGGACGTGACGGGTTGGCCGTTTGACCAGTCCGCCTTGGCCTGGAGGTAGACATCGAGCCCGCCGGGCACCGATTTCCAGGTCGCCGCGAGCGCCGGGTAGTCGGCGTCGGGGTGGAGGCCGTTGTACTGGGAATAGCCGAGCTCCATCTGGTCGTAGCTGTCAAAGGAGTTGCCTTTGGTGTTATATGGGTTCATCGGAGCGCCGACAGTTATCGGGTGCGTCTCGTCGATGCTGACGAAGATGCTCGAACTGGCGGAAGCAGCCCCAGCGGGGGCGACTAGGCCCGTCGCGCAGCACGCCATTGCCGCGACGAGGGCAATCTTGCTACTTCTCATAAACTACCCCTCTCGTTGCTGAACGTGAAAAGATCCTACATGACTAGCGGAGGCGATGTTAGCCACTTACGGAGGTCAGCGCAGGGCGGGGTCCGCTAGGACCCTGTTACGACCATCGGAGGCGCCAGCCGGACGGCCGCCTCGCCCTCCACCCACCAAAGTGCGTCCAGGTCGTGGGTGACGTGCTCGGGTAAGGTCATCGCCAACAGCGTGCCGGCAGCGAGTGCTCCGGGGGGCTCCAGCATGCAGCCGACGACCACGCCCAGGCCGCAGGCGTGCGCCACGGCCACCACGTCCCGAGCCGCTCGGAGCCCGCCACATTTAGCCAGTTTTATGTTGACCAGGTCGGCGGCACCGGCATCGGCCACCGCCAGCACGTCTCTGGCCGCATGGACGGACTCGTCAGCCAGTACCGGTACAAAACCGTGACTAGTTACCGCCGCCATGCCTCTCAGGTCGTGCGCCGGCACGGGCTGCTCGAGCAGTTCGGGCCGGATCCCCTCGCCTTCCAACCGGTCGAGCACGGCGAGCGCCTGCTTGGCCGTCCAGGCCTGGTTGGCGTCAAGCCGGAGCGCCAGCCCGGGCCCCACCGCACGGGACACGGCGACCACTCGCGCCACTTCGAGGCCCACGTCCCCGTCCCCCAGCTTGAGCTTCAGCACGTCGAAACCTTCGCGTGCGCGCTCGCAGGCTGCTTCGGCCATCGCCTCGGGCGGGCCGAGGCTCACGGTCACGTCGGTGCGCACGGGACCGGGCCGCGCCCCGAGGTGAGCCGCCACCCCTGCGAACGAGGAGGTGCATCCCCGCGGCCCACGTCCTGTGCCCTCAGTCCCACCTGTTGGCGCCCCTCCCAGCCCCTCGTAAAAGAGAGCGCCCAACCTGGCGTGGACCGCCTGGTCCAGCGCGAACTTCGCCGTGGTGTTGCCAGGGACGGCCCCCTGTAGCCGGCGGAAGATTTCTTCGTGGCTCCCGAGGGGGACGCCCTGGACGGCAGCGATGAGAGGCCCCGTGACCGCCGCCATGACCGAACTGGCGGTCTCGCCCGTCACCGGCGCGACCGGGCTCACCTCCCCCGCCGTGACCGAGCCGTCGGACCAAGCCAGTTCTGCCCGCACCACCTCAAGTTGGCGCACCTCTCGCAGCGCGGTGCGGAACGGCGCCCGGAGCGGCCGCCGTTCCTGGCGGCAGGAGACGGCCTCAGCGGCGACGGGGGCTTGGATGTTGTTAGGTTACCGTCATGGTCGCTAACCGGGAACATCCTTACGACGTGGCCGGCGAGCTGGCGAGGCTCGATGCAGCCTGCAGCGGGCGCCTCGGTGTTGCCGCCCGCCGGCTCGGTGCGCCCGATGGCGAGGAGGTCCGCTGGCGAGACCGGGACCGCTTCCGTACGGCCAGCACGGTGAAGGTCGCCATCTTCGCCGCGGTGATGGCCGAGGCGCGTGCCGGCCAGGTCGACCTCGACCGGCGCGTCCCGTTGGAGGCGGCCGACCAGGTGGGCGGTTCGGGGGTGCTGAGCGTGCTCCGTCCCGGCCTCAGCCCGACAGTGGCGGACCTGTGCACCCTCATGATCGTGGTCTCGGACAACACCGCCACCAACATGCTGATCGAC
>DAHWQF010000545.1 GCA_027334785.1 Acidimicrobiaceae bacterium | reverse complement strand
CAAGATGACGGCAACGGGTGCCGGTGGCGACAAAGCGCCTGCTTGACCGGGGTTACTGAAGTTCTCAAAAAATTTTTGTTCACTTAAGTGAAATAGCTCGACTAGGGTCGGGCTCATGAGCCGTGACCGCTACCTACCCGACTGGGCCGTGCTCCTGGTCAGTTGCGCTGCCCAGTTCATGGTCGTACTGGACTTCTCGATCGTCAACGTCGCGCTGCCCTCCATGCGCCACAACCTCGGGCTGTCGCCCGCCGGCCTTCAGTGGGTCGTCAATGCCTACGCGCTCAGTTTCGCCGGCTTCCTGCTGTGGGGCGGCCGGGCGGCCGACTTGCTCGGAAGGAAGCTCGTTTTCATGTCCGGCCTCGGCCTGTTCACCCTCGCCAGCCTGGCCGGGGGACTGTCCCAGAGCGGCGCCGAGCTCGTGGCAGCCCGGGCCGTGCAGGGCCTCGGCGGGGCCGTCCTGGCCCCGGCCACGCTCAGCCTCCTCACTACGACCTACACCGACACCCACGCTCGCGCCCGGGCCCTCGGTGCGTGGTCGGCGACCGCCGCGAGCGGGGCGGCCGCTGGGGCGCTGCTCGGAGGAGTGCTCACCCAGTTGGTCGGCTGGCGCTCCGTGCTGTTTGTCAACGTGCCGATCGGTGCCGCCCTGCTGGTGGTCGCCAGCCGGGCCCTTCGCCCCGCCCTCAGCCGGGCCGTGGCCACCATCCGGGATCTTGACCTGGCCGGGACCCTGACCGGGACGGCCGGGCTCACCGTGCTCGTGTACGGCATCGTGAGCACCGGCAGCCACCCGTGGGGTTCGGCCCGGACCCTCGTTGTCTTGCTGGTGGCGGCGGTGCTCCTGGCCGCTTTCCTGGCCGTGGAGACGCGGTTCGCGTCCAGGCCTCTAATGCCGCTGCGGGTGTTTGCCAACCGCTCGCTCAGCGCAGCCAACGGCATGGCTTTCATGGTGGGCGCCGTGCTGTTCGGGGCGTCCTTCTTCCAGTCCCTCTACCTCCAGCAGGTCGATGGTTACAGCGCCCTGCGAGCGGGTGCGTCCTTCCTCCCCCAGGCGCTCGTCACGCTGGTGACCTCGCTCAGCATGGCCCGCCTGGTCCGCCGGACCGGGCCGCGGCCGATCCTGCGCTTCGCGCCGCTCCTGGCCGCCGGCGGGCTGGCTTGGCTCGCCCAGTTGCGCCCAGGGGCAACCTACTTCGGGGACATACTGGGACCGTTCGTCTTGATAGGCGTGGGTATCGGTGCTTGTTTCGTGCCGATGACGCTCGCTGCCACCTCCGGCGTCGAGCACCGCGACCAGGGACTTGCCTCCGGGATCGTCAACACTTCACGGTTCGTGGGGGGCGCGCTCGGTTTGGCGGCCATGTCCACCTTGGCCACCTCGCGCACGGCCCAACTGCTCGCCGGCCCCGGCGCGCCCTCGCAGGCGGTGCGGGACCGGGCGCTCGCCTCCGGTTACGACCGGGCGTTCCTGGTCGCCGCCGCGCTGTGCGTGGTGGCAGCCGCGGCCGGGAACCTCGTGCCTCGGGTTTTGCTCCCCGGCGGGCGGAGCCTCGTGCCGGACCTCAGCGCGAGGAGCGAGCGGGCCGGCGGGGCCACCCAGGCTGCCGGGGAGCCCGTAGTCGCGGAAATGTAAGCCGGCTCGCGGCCTGACCGCGACGCGCTCTCAGCCGGTTTTGGTGGCGAACGTCGTGTCCACGTAGCGCGAGCTCGGGATGGGCGAACTATAGGTGAGGTTGTGGTTGGCGAGGAAGACCCTTTGCATGTGGGACAAGGTCGCGACCGGTGGGGCGAGGTGGGGGCTGAACACGTTGGGCGGCTCCGCCTTGAGCAGCGAGAGCTTCTCGCCGGTTGCCTTGGCCACTATCTCGAGGTTGGCGTGCGAGTTGGCTGCCTTGCCCTGGAGGTGCTTGGCCGCCTCCACGAGCGCGTCGAAAAATGGCTGTGCTTCTGGAGAACGAGCGAATGGCCCGCCGTAGATCACGCCCGTGACCGCCACGTGCACGGGAGCGCCGGCGAGGAGCACCCCGGCACCGGAGGACAGCGCTGCCCCCAAGAACGGCGTGGACATGTACGCCGCCGCCACCGCGCCGGTCGAGAGGGCGTTTTGCATCTCGGGGAAGTTCAAGTTGACGAGCGTCACCTGGCTGAGCGCCACGTGGTAGGGCGCGAGCGCGAGCGCCGTCAGGTACGCCCCTGTCGAACCGGCCCCGCCGTCGACGGCGATCTTCATCCCTTTCAGGTCGCTCGGGTTGGTGACCTTGCCCGAGGCCTTCAGCTTCTTGGCCACGACGAGGCCGTTGGCCGCGGTGCCGGGCGCCTCTTCGGCCATGGAGCCGACCACCTTGAAGTCGAGGCCCTGGTGCACGGCGTTGAACAGGCCGGCCGAGAACCCCCCGAGCACCACCTGCACCTTGTTGGTGGCGGCCAGGACTGTCGCGCTCTGCCCCGAAGGGACCACTGTGAGCTTTACGTTTATGCCGCGCTGGGCAAAGTAGCCGTTGTGCATGGCGATGAAGATGGGCTCGAACAGCGGCAGCGGGACGTACGCCACTGTCACGGTCTTCGACCCGGCCTTGGCGTGGCTCTCGGCCAGCGCCGCCTGGGGGGCTGCCAAGGTCAGTGCGCCCGCGAGCGCAGCACCGGCCGTAGCCCTGCGGACTGCCTTCCCTCGGCCGCGGCCGCCTGCCGCGGTCCCGGTCCCGTGGGCAAGTCCCAAGACAGATTTCATCGCACACTCCTT
>DAHWQF010000544.1 GCA_027334785.1 Acidimicrobiaceae bacterium | reverse complement strand
CACATGACGGGCAGGCGAAGCAGCTGCCAGAGCGCTGCATCTGGACACCGCACTGGTAGCAGTACGGGGCGTCAAGGGACATCGGGGTCGAGCCCGTACCACCGCCGGCCGCACTTGCACGTCCGGCCGCCGGCCTGGGCAGCCGCTGCTGCTGGTCGCCCGGCGCTCCGGTCATAGGCTCGCGGAGCTCGACCTCCCCGACCTCCTCTGCCTCTGACAACAACGGCTCGTTGACGGTGGCCGCCTCCTCCACCCCGGGCAGCGTCGGCTGCAGTCGCTCGCTGACGGTCAGGATCCCGAGGTCCACGCGCTCTGACGGTGTCATGTACTCGACGGCCAAACGCCGGAATATGTAGTCCACGAGCGAGGAGGCGAACCGCAGCTCAGGGTCGTCGGTCATGCCGGCGGGCTCGAAGCGCATGTTGGTGAAGTGCTTGACGAACGTCGCCAGCGGCACCCCGTGCTGGAGGCCCATGCTCACCGAAATAGCAAACGCGTCCATGATCCCGGCCAGCGTCGAGCCCTGCTTGGACACGCTTATGAATACCTCGCCCGGCCGCCCGTCGGGGAACTCGCCCACCGTAACGTACCCCTCGCAGTCGGCCACCCGGAAAGAGAACGTCGAGGACTTCCGCCGGCGAGGCATGTGCTCGCGGACCGGCCGTTTGACAACTACGGTCTGCAATTTAAGAGCCTCCTCGAGCCCGGCCACCTTCTCGGCCAGCTCGGCGTCGTGCGCCTCTGCCTCGGAAGCGCCCCTGGCCACCGCCGGAGTAGCCCCGGCCGCACCCGCCCTCTTGGTCATAGCCAACGGCTGAGCGACCTTACAATTGTCTCGGTATATGGCTACAGCTTTTACACCGAGCTTCCACGCCTCTATGTGGAGCTGCTCGACCTCCTCCAGCGTCACATTTTCCGGCATATTGACAGTCTTGCTAATTCCCCCCGAAATAAAGGGCTGGACGGCAGCCATCATGCGAACGTGCCCGCGGTAATGGATGGCATTATCACCCATAGAGCAGGCGAACACAGCCAAATGGTCCGACGAAAGGTGAGGCGCACCGATTATGGACTTATGCTCGTCCATGTGGGCCAGGATGTCGGAAATCTGGCTGTCAGAGTAGCCCAGACGGCGCAGCGCCCGCGGCACGGTCTGGTTGACTATCGACATCGTCCCGCCGCCGACCAATTTTTTAGTCTTTACCAGACCAAGATCGGGTTCGATGCCCGTCGTGTCGCAGTCCATCAACAAGCCGATAGTCCCAGTCGGAGCCAGCACCGTGGCTTGCGAATTTCGGACACCATAATTCTCAGCAGTTTCGACCGCGTTGTCCCATGCCTCCTGAGCTGCCGAAAGCAACTCCGGCGGCACTAGCTCTTCGTCGATCTTCGCCACTTCACCGCGGTGCATGCGCAGTACCTCGACCATCGGCTCCCGGTTGTCGTGGAAGCCGGCAAAAGGCCCCATCCGTGCCGCCGTCCTCGCCGACACCGCATAGGCATGGCCAGTCATGAGCGCCGTGATAGCACCCGCCCACGCCCGGCCCGCATCGGAGTCGTAAGGAAGGCCTTGGGCCATGAGGAGGGCGCCCAGGTTCGCGTACCCTAGGCCAAGCTCGCGGAAGCGCCTGGCGTTTTCAGCGATGGCCTTTGTGGGGTAGTCAGCGTTGCCTATCAGGATCTCTTGGGCAGTGAAAACGACCTCAATCGCAGCCCTAAAGCCCTCGACATCGAAATTACCTTTCTCATCGAGGAAGGACAACAAATTGAGGCTCGCCAGGTTGCAGGCTGAATTATCTAGGTGGAGATATTCAGAGCAAGGATTACTTGCATTTATCCGGCCTGTATTCGGCGCCGTGTGCCACCGGTTTATCGTCGTGTCGAACTGCATGCCGGGGTCGGCGCACTCCCACGCAGCCTTGGCAATCTGGCGGAACAGCTCACGAGCCTTCATCGTCTTCAGTACTTCGCCGGTGGTCACAGCCCGCAAGTCCCAGTCCTTGTCGTCTAGGACGGCTTGCATGAACTCGTCGGTAACGCGCACGGAGTTGTTCGCGTTCTGGTACTGGACAGAGTAGCTGTCCTTCCCGTCGAGGTCCATGTCGAAGCCGGCGTCCCTAAGGGCGCGGGCCTTTCGCTCCTCGATCGCCTTGCACCAGATGAAGTCCTCGACGTCGGGATGGTCGGCGTTGAGCACCACCATTTTCGCCGCCCTGCGGGTCTTCCCGCCTGATTTGATGGTACCGGCCGAAGCATCAGCGCCACGCATGAAGCTCACCGGCCCCGACGCAGTGCCCCCACCACGCAGACCCTCTTTGGAAGAGCGGATCTTCGACAGGTTTGTCCCCGCCCCCGAGCCGCCTTTGAAGATCTTGCCCTCCTCCACGTACCAGTTGAGTATCGAGTCCATGGAGTCCTCGACTGAAAGGATGAAGCAATTATGAACGCGTAGGCCCTCGCTCAGGTACTCGCCGCTCTCGGTCTGGATGTCGTAGACCTCATGGTCACCGAGTTGCTCGACGACTTCTATCTCTAGCACCTTGGCATCGCGAGCCGGACGCCCTGGTACGGCAAAGCTTCTCTCGAGTTTCTCAGCTTTAGCAGGATCTACGAAGCCGATCTCTTCTGCGAACAAACGTCGATCACCCTCGTTGCGGATCGCGAGAGACCAGCACCCGGCCCGGTCGGGCCGCTCACCCTTCTTGAAGCGGACGCGACCAAAGATCCCGAACCTCCCCAAGAGCCTCTGGGCA
>DAHWQF010000543.1 GCA_027334785.1 Acidimicrobiaceae bacterium | reverse complement strand
TCAGCGCCTCGGCGTCCTCGAGAATGGCCTCGGCGAGCCAGGCGTCGCCGCGGTGCCGATCGCCCAGCTCGCGGTGGAGGGTGAGCCAGCCGGCGCGCTCGGCGCGTGCGGCGAACTCGCCGAGCAGGACCGTCTTGCCGGTGCCGCGGGCACCGAGGAGCGCACGGCAGAAGCGGGGGTGCTCAGGGCCGGCCTCGAGCACGCGGGACATGTCGTCCAGTAGGGCGTCACGCCCTGCTACTACAGGCGGGCGCCGACCAAAGCCGGGGGTGTAGGGCGGCAGGGAGGCCTCGGTAGTCGTCGTCTCGTTAGGCGTCATTAGCTTTCCATTTAGCCTTCCTTCAACAACGTTGCGTGGACCTGCGCTCTGCTGGGTCCCACCAGTCTATAACAACTGTTAGCCCGGAACTCCAAGAGGCACGCCGCCGCCACCCAGCGGTGCGCCAAGAAGCCACGACGATGGCCAACAACCCACCCCCTCCTACCTGGGGCGTCAGCCGTTGGCGGAGCGGTCGCGGCCGCGGCTTCACTGGATGCGTGGCGCTAGGACCAAGGTGAGAATGCAAGGCCAGGAGCGCGCCTAACAACCGACAACGGCCCCAACGCGGTTGGCGTCGATCTCCGATTCCACACAGACGCTGCAAAAAAGGCGCGCGGACCCTACGGACCCATGCGTAGGCCAGGTCCGGAGCGGGCTCAGGGTCATCACCCTCGCCGACCACGATCACCCTATTGCCCCACCAACTGAACGGCAAGTCGGTCGAGGCGAGCGTCGTGTTGCACAAAGAGGAGGACCCCAGCCGCAGCGTTGTGGGTCTTCATGGCACTGTCGATCTCGGTCAGAGACTTCCGAAGCGAAAGGTCGGTCTCTTCAACCTCGACCCGGACGTCGATGTAGGTTCGTGTCGCCCTCAGAGATACCGACGCAATGGTTGTCCTTTGCGTGCTCACCGGACGTACGTGTGATCAGCTTGACACGGTCCCCACGGACAGCACCGAACCCCTCAAGCCTGGCCCTGGATGACGTCCCCAGGTCTTCGCCTCTAACCATCGTCCTGCTACTTGCGCTCCCATCATCATCCTGATACTATTACGTAGTACTCGGTACATATGCAATGCAAGGGGGACACAGACGTCGATATCGCGCTCTTCTAACGGTGCCGCACACCCAAGCCCAACGCAGCGGGACGTGGCGCGTATGGCGGGTGTCTCGCAGGCCACCGTCTCTCAGGTGATAAGAGGTACAAACACGGTCTCTGAAGCCGTAGAGGCACGCGTTCGCAGCTCGATCCTCGCACTCGGGTACGTTCCCAACCCCCTCGCTAGGGGGCTGAAAGGGGCCAACACCGGCCTGTTCGGTGTGGTCGCACGCGATATAAGCATGCCCACGACCACGCTAATGATCTCTAGCCTCGTCCGCGAAGCTCGAGCGCGCGGCTATGAGGTAGTCGTGGCAGACACAGGAGAGAGCGCACCCGCCGCATTGCACCTTGCCAGGCTCATGAAGGAGCAGCTGTGTGATGGCGTTGCCTTCGTGGGCGATCTCCAGGACGAGCATCTCCTGTGGGAGGGCTATGAACAAGTCGGCCTTAGGGCTGTCGGACTCCTTCAGGGCAACCGACAACTGCCAATCTCCAATGTCACCGTGGACAACATTTTGGGGGGAAAGCTTGCCCTTGACCACTTGACATCTCTTGGCCACCACCGCATAGCATTCGTGGGCGCAGGATGGATACACGCCATACGCGAGCGGACACAGGCATTTCTAGATTACCCAGGCGTTGGAGAGAAGGCAGTGTCTATGGGCTACCTCCTCGAGACTCCCAACCGAGCGCAGGCAGGTGCAGAGGCGCTTGCTGCGCTATGGCACAGGGATGATCGACCAACGGCGATATTTGCAGCCACTGACGTCATAGCAACGGGTCTCCTAGCGCGGGCTCACGAGTTACATGTTTCAGTCCCTGCCGCGCTTTCAATCATCGGCTTCGATGACTCACCCATGTCGGCCCATCTGGTGCCAGCGCTCACAACGGTGCATCAGCCGACTGAACTGTTGGCGCGTTCTGCCATGGACATCTTAACCGATTCGCGACGCCAACGCACTAAGAGGACCCGAGTCCACGTTATCCCGCCGGACCTCGTCTTACGAGCTTCAACGGCGTCACCGCCCGATACCAGTTAGTCGCAACAGCAGTGCGGCACAGCCTTCATTGCCCTTTTTCAGGACACACTACTATGCCTCGCCCGGCTTTTCTTAGCTCTACTCTACCACACACTCCACCACATATTCTAAGGAGGACTAATGCATCGCCCATACCGACTCATTGCGGCGCTCACAGCTACTCTGCTCGGCGCCGCCATGACCACGACTTCGTCTGCTGCGGCATCTCCCTCACAGTCAACCTCAAGCATCACCCTGCAGTTCCCGAGCTGGCAGGAGAACGAGCCCGGTTACACGCAATTCTGGACCTCGATGGATACCGAGTTCGAACGCGCCCACCCAGGCGTAACGATCCACTTCTACGAGCTTGGCTTCAACAACTTTATCCCCTCCATTCTAGAGCGGTTCGCAGCCGGCGACCCTCCCGATATCCTTCAGCTGCCTGCGGGCGATGAGCCGACCTTTGGTTCAAAGGGTTACTTGGCGAACCTCAACAGCTACTTCGCGGCCGACAACAACTTAGCCTCGCACTGGATCAAAGCTGAGGCGTTCGAAAAGCAAAATGGTAATTATTATGGGATTATCATGCAGGCATTCGGCGGC
>DAHWQF010000542.1 GCA_027334785.1 Acidimicrobiaceae bacterium | reverse complement strand
ATGTCCACGCGGACCCTCGTGCTCAGGCGGTCAGCGAGCAACTCCTCGAGTTCGAGGATGCCGGGTGGCCGCAACTTGTGAGAGGTGGGGCGTGACCGCCCTTCTCCGTCTTGACTTCCGAACTGGTTGCGTTGGCGCACCGCTTCCTCGACGGCGCGAACAGACAGCTGTTCGTGGGCAGCTTTGCGAGCCAGGGCTTCTTGGAAGGCGCGATCGGGGGTGCCGAGCAGGGCGCGAGCGTGGCCGGCACTGAGACGGCCCTCTGCCACCAGGCGTTGGACTGAGGGTGGCAACTGGAACAGCCGGAGGGAGTTGGTGATGGCTGCCCGGCTCTTACCAACGCGCGCCGACAGCTGCTCATGGGTCAGGTCGAAGTCCTCGAGCAACTGCTGGTAACCCGCCGCCTCTTCGAGGGGGTTGAGCTCCTCGCGGTTCAAGTTCTCGATTAGCGCCTGTTCAAGGCTGTCGCGGTCGGAGGCGTCCCGGATGATCGCCGGCACGGTCGCCAACCCGGCTCGACGCGCTGCTCGCCACCGTCTTTCGCCCGCTATCAGTTCGTACTCGTCGTCGCTCAATTGCCTTACGAGGATGGGCTGGAGCACTCCGACCTCCCTGATGGAGGAGGTAAGGGCGGCGAGGGCTTCCTCGTCGAAATGGGCTCTGGGCTGGCGCGGGTTGGGACGGATGGCGCTTACCGCCAACTCTGTCAAGCTCCCGTGGTCCCGAAGTACGTCAGTAGGTATCAAGGCTCCGAGGCCCCTACCCAACCCGCTACGCCGCGCCGCCATTTACTTCCTTTGCCAGTTCCCGGTAGGCGGTGGCGCCTCTAGATGTCGGGTCGAAGACGATTATGGGTTGCCCGAAAGACGGAGCCTCGGACAGGCGCACTGTCCGCGGCACGACCGTCCGGCACACGCGTCCCCCGAAGTGTGCTCTCACCTCTTCGACCACCTGTTCGGCTAGGCGCGTGCGGGCATCGAACATGGTCATCACGATCGTGCTCACACTGAGGACGGGGTTAAGGTTCTTCCTGACGCGCTCGATGTTGTTCAAGAGCTGGCCCAGCCCCTCAAGAGCGTAGTACTCGCACTGGATGGGGACGAGCACCTCGCTGGCCGCGGCGAGGGCATTGATCGTGAGCAAGCCGAGCGAGGGGGGGCAGTCGATCAAGAGGTACTCAAAGTCGGAGAGGACATTGTCCAGTGCCCTCTTTAGCCGTGTCTCCCGGCTGAGGACGGGTACCAACTCGATTTCAGCCCCGGCTAGGTCGATGGTTGCTGGCACGACAAACAAGTTGCGGAGGTTGGTCGGCTCGATACAGTCTTCGATCGCCACGTCGTGAAGAATGACGTCGTACACAGACGACTCAAGGTTCCGGGCGTTGACCCCAAGGCCGGTCGTAGCGTTGCCTTGCGGGTCCAGGTCGATGATCAGGACCCGGTGCCCGAACTCAGCCAAGGCGGCCCCGAGATTGACGGCGGTAGTGGTCTTTCCCACCCCTCCTTTTTGGTTCGCAATGGCAATTACCCTCGGGGACGGGGGCCTGTCCGACCCCGAGGGCGTGATGACGTCGCCCATCTTCACTTGCTCACCCGTCGTCTTCAGGCGTTCTAGCTGCTCATCAGGGGGGAGGCCATCGACCACCGCTCCGGCAGGGAGCGGGAAGGGAGAAGTAGTCTCGCCAGCAGCCACCGCGCCTTCTTCGACTGTGGTGGCCCCGACCTCGCCGCCGGCCCCGACCTCGCCGGCCCCGACCTCGCCGCCAGCCGGGACCTCGTTGACGACCCCGACCTCGCCTATCGTCTCTACCTCGCCCATGGTCTCGACCTCGCCGGAGGGCAGGTGTGATGCCGCCCTAAGGCTGGTCCCTTCCGGCTTTGCCATTCTGTCCATCATCCTGTCTCTGTAGCAGAGCTTCGGCAAGTACGGACTTGGCAAGCCAACCGGCGACGTCTGCAATGTTTCACGTTGAACATTGAAGCCCTTCTACCCGGTGTGCACAGTTAGGGTGAGGGCGTCTTGCCCTAGCAGGGTAGTGAAGGAGCGTGCTGGGGTCGCCCGAAGAGCAGTCATGCGACGCCGGCTGCGAGGGCGTTACTCCCACGGTGGCGTTACCTGGGCCTCCCGGCCAGTTACCGACCCCGACCGGCCCAGGGTACTCCCGGGCCATCACCTCACCTAAGCGGCTCTCAGTGGTCTAGAGAGGGAGTCAGAACAACGGTCGCTTGAAGGGTACGCCGACTCGCCTCGGGTAACGCGGCGGGCACGGCGTAGTCGCCAGCAGCTGGCTTAGGGTCACGGGGCCAGCCGGGGTAACCACAGTTTTGGTTGACGTGCGTATGAGGCCCAGTGCCGCGAGCGCGCCATCGGGCCACCTACCGGCACCAAGAGCGTCGGGGGGTTCGGACACCACTAGCGCGCCTCCTTGCTTCAGCATGGGCGCCGCACATTCAGCCGTGGCCGCTGGTGGCGCGAAGCTGCGCGCGGTGACCAAATCGAAGGTCCCGCGCATCCTGCTCCTCCCCAGGTTCTCGGCCCTCTCACACACGACCAGGCAGCGCTGGTCCAGGCCAAGGGCCGATACGGCCCAGCGGAGCCACTCAGAGCGTTTCCGGTTGCTATCGACTAGCCACCAGGTTGTACCAGGCCAAGCACCCGCTAGTACAAGCCCGGGCAGCCCGCCACCGCTCCCAAGGTCGAGGGCCTTCTCGCAGGCACCCGCTAAGACGGCGAAGGCCAGGCTCCTTAGGATTTGCCCGTCGATGGGGC
>DAHWQF010000541.1 GCA_027334785.1 Acidimicrobiaceae bacterium | reverse complement strand
GAACCGTCCAGCTTGGCCCGCCAGGCGCTCCTGGCAACGCCGTTCCAGGCATCGCCGTTCCAGGCATCGCCGTTCCAGGCATCGCCGTTCCAGGCATCGCCGCCTCCCTTTCTTCTCCCCAACTGCCCTGGCCCGAACCAGGAGGGCACTCGCCAAGGGTAGCCGGCCGGTGCCGCGTTGCCGGCTCAGGACCTGCTGGCCAGGGCTTCGAGGACGTCGGCCAGGAAGGCCGGGTTGTGGGAGTGGCCGTCGGTGCCGGCGACCGCGCCCGTGACGACCTCCACCCTGCGTGTTCCGTCCAACCTGGACGGTGCCCCGACCTTGGTGGCCGGGTCGCAGACCACGGTGTCCACCTCGACACCGTGAGCCGCCAGTGCCCCCAGGTGGTCGTCGGCGTCGAAGCCGGCCGTCTCGCCGTCTTGGGGCGAGAGGTTGCAGACATAGACGCGCCCGCCCCGGCGTTCGACCAGGGCACGCCTGATCGCCGGCACAGCGCACACGGCCAAGACGCTCGTGAAGAGCGACCCTGGCCCGAGCACTACTTGGTCGGCACTTTCGATGGCGGCCAGGACTTCAGCGGGCACCGGCGGGCTCGGTGGCTGGAGCCATACCCGCCTGACGGGTGCCAACGAGTGGGTGACCTTGGCCTGGCCCCGGACCTCCGCGGTGCCCCCGGTCGTCTCAGTCTCGGCACACAGCTCGGTGACGCCGAGGGTGGCGGGGAGCACCCTGGCTGTCACCCCGAGCAGCCGGCCCAGCTCGGCGGTGGCCGTCGCGAAGTCGCCCGTAACCTCGGAGAGCCCGAGCAGCACCAGGTTGCCGAGAGAATGGCCGGCGAGCTCGCCCTGAGTGAAGCGGTAGTCGAGCACCTGCGCCCAGAGCTTCTCGAGCGAGCCGTCACCGGCCAGAGACACGAGGCAGCGGCGCACGTCACCGGGAGCGGGCCCAGGGAACAAGGCTCGCAGCCGGCCGCTCGACCCGCCGTCGTCTGCCACCGACACCACCGCCGTCACCTGCCCCGCGTACCGGGAGACCGCCGAAAGCGTCACGGCCAAGCCGTGCCCGCCCCCGAGCGCGACCACGCTCGGGCGGCTCACCGCTCCACGTCCCGATGGACGACGCTCGGGTCGTAGCCCATCCTGCGCAGCGAGGCGGCCAACTCCTCGGCCAGGACGACGCTCCTGTGCCGACCTCCCGTGCAGCCGACGGCAATGGTGAGGTAGGACTTGCCTTCCCTCACGTAAGCGGGCAAGAGGAACTCGAACAGCTGCTCGGCCCGGTCGAGGAACTCCTTCGACTCGGGCTGGGAAAGCACGTAGCGACGGACCGGCTCGTCGAGCCCGGTGAGCGGGCGCATCTCCTCGACCCAGTGCGGGTTGGGGATAAAACGCACGTCGAGGACGTTGTCCACGTCGAGGGGTACGCCGTGCTTGAAGCCGAAGCTGATCACGAGGACCTGCATGGCGGTGGCGTCGTGCCGGCTGAACAGTTCGCCTAGGCGCTCGCGCAGCTGGTGGACGTTCAAGTCAGAAGTGTCGACCACTACGTCGGCCATCCCCTTGATCCCCTCGAGGCGGCGGCGTTCGTCGGCGATGGCTTCGGCCACGCGCTCTTGGCTTATGGGGTGGCGCCGGCGGGTCCCCTCGAAGCGGCGCACCAGTACTTCGTCGGAAGCGTCCAGGAAGAGCACCTTCACCCGTTCGGTCTTGCGCAGCTGCTCGATGGCCGCCTTCAGCTCCTCGAGCTGGCCAGGGTCCCGCCCGATCACGAGCGCCACCCGATGAGTCTCGGGGCCCGAGCCGGAGACCAGGTCCACAACCCTCGTGATGAGCGCCGTGGGCAGGTTGTCCATCACGTACCAGCCGAGGTCCTCCAGCACGGCCGCCGACTGGGAGCGGCCCGCCCCCGACAGCCCGGTCACGACCACAAACTCAGCCACGTTGATCATTGTGCCGCCCCGAAGGGGCCGGGCCGAGCTTCTCCGCCCGCAGCACCAGGAGCCGCGGGAAGCTAGCCGCCTGCTGGTACTCCTCGGCCCTCGCCAGGAACCCGGGCGGCGGTGCCGGCTCGGTCATACCGGTCACGTAGAGGCCGGCCGCGGCCAGGGCATTTACATAAACCGACAGCGGGCGGTGGATGAAGGGGAGCCACACCCCCTTGTCGACCTCCTCGACACCGTGGTGCTCGACCAGGTACGGCCCTATACGCCAGTACTGCTCGCCCAGGATGTGGTCGTCAACCCAGCCGCTCCCGGGAGCCTGCAGGAGGGGGTGGTTGAGCATGAGCAGGAACGTCCCCTCCGGCCGCAGCACCCGTCCCACCTCGCCGAGAGCCGCCTCGGCGCCCTCGATGTGCTCGAACACCAGGCATGCGAAGGCGGCGTCGAAGCTCGCGTCAGGGAAAGGGAGGGCGCCGGCGGCGCCCTGCAGGTACCGCACGACGGCCGTGCCGGGCGGCGCCTGAGCCTGGCGCCGTTCCGCCTCCTCCAGCTGAGCCCAGGTCGGGTCGATGCCTACCACCTCACGGACGCCAGCCACTCCGGCCGCCACCCGTGAGAGCTGCCCCTCTCCGCAGCCGATGTCGAGGACCTGTCGCGGCGCCGACCCCGCCGGCCCGCCTGACCAGCCACCACTCAGGTGCTCGGCGAGCAGGGGGACTATTTGTTCGGCGTATTCGGGGTCGGCACCCTCGGTGAAGCGTTCTTGCCACCACCGGGCATTGACCTCCCACAACTGCTCGGCTTCGCTCGGGAGGGGGGCCTCGGGCTCGTGG
>DAHWQF010000540.1 GCA_027334785.1 Acidimicrobiaceae bacterium | reverse complement strand
CTGGCGTTTCCACCTGGCGCCACGGCCCGAAGCGGTGCCAGCGGGTGTCGAACGGGCCGACTTCGACGACGGGGCTTGGGCCGAGATCCCGGTCCCTTCGCACTGGCAGCTGCACGGCTACGGGAGGCCCCAGTACACCAACGTCGTCTACCCGTTCCCGGTGGAGCCGCCGATAGTGCCTTCTGAAAACCCCACCGGTTGCTACCGCCGGGAAGTGGCCCTGGAGCCCGCCTGGCTCGAGGAAGGTACGCTGCTCTGCCGTTTCGAGGGCGTGGACAGTGCCTTTCACCTGTTTTGGAACGGGGTGCCGGTCGGCTACAGCCAGGGCGCGCGCCTACCTGCGGAGTTCGACGTGAGCGAGTTTGCCCGCCCGGGCCGCAACGTCGTCACGGTCCTCGTGTACCAGTGGTCCGACGGGAGCTACCTGGAGGACCAGGACATGTGGTGGCTGTCGGGCATCTTCAGGGACGCAACGCTCCTCTGGCGGCCGCCGGCCTACCTGGCCGACGTGGTGGTGGACGCCCCTTACGATGTCGAGGCCGGCACCGGCTCGGTGGTGGTGCGGGCGCCCCTGGCCTCGCCAGGGGCGGGGGGACGCCCGCACGACCTCTCGATCGAGGCGGAGGTCTACGACGGCGCCCGGCTCGTGGCGAGCGCCCCCCTCGCGCTCCAAGACGGCCAGGCGAGCGGGCGGGTCGACTGCGGCCAGGTTGGCCCCTGGTCTGCTGAAGCCCCCCGGCTCTACGAACTGGTAGTGACCCTGCGCCAAGCCGGTGGAGCCGTCCTCGAGGCGACCGCCTTCCCTGTCGGCTTCCGCCACATAGAAAGGCGCGACGGGCTCATTTTCCTAAATGGTGCAGCGATAAAGCTGCGGGGCGTTAACCGTCACGAGTTCCACCCCGACCACGGCCGGGCGGTACCTATTTCCGCCATGGTCGATGACGTGGTGGCCATGAAGCGTCACAACATAAATGCCGTGCGGACCTCTCACTACCCGCCAGATTCACGCTTTTTGGACCTCTGCGACCGTTACGGGCTCTACGTCATCGACGAGGCGGACCTCGAGTGCCATGGCATGGGCTACGCCGGCGACCTCTCCCGGCTCTCCAACGACCCGTCGTGGCGCCCCGCCTACCTCGACCGCCTCGAGCGCATGGTGGCCCGAGACAGGAACCACCCCAGCATAATTTTCTGGTCGCTCGGCAACGAGTCTGGTTGCGGCTCCAACCATTCGGCCATGGCCGCACGGGCGCGCGAGATGGACCCGAGCCGCCTCGTGCATTACGAGGGGTGCCGCGAGGCCGAGATGGCCGACGTCTATGGCAGCATGTACACCCGCCACGACGACGTTGCCGCCCTTGGCCGGCGCGAGGAGCTCGACAAGCCGCACCTGCTCACTGAGTACGCTCACGCCATGGGCAACGGCCCAGGCGGCTTGAAGGAGTACTGGGAGCTCATCGAGCGCTACCCCCGGCTTTTGGGCGGTTTCGTCTGGGAATGGCTTGACCATGGGCTCAGGTTCCCCGGCCGGCCCGGCGCCTTCGCCTACGGCGGCGACTTCGGCGACGAGCCCAACGACGGCAACTTCGTGATAGACGGCCTGTGCTTCCCCGACCGCCGGCCTTCACCGGCGCTCGCCGAGCTCACCAAGGTGGCCCAGCCCGTCGCAATAGAACTACAAGAGCCGGGCGGGAAGCTCGAGCTGCGCAACCGCTTTGATTTCCTCTCGCTTTCGGAGCTCGAGGCGAGCTGGTCGCTCCGCGAGGACGGCTCGGTGGTGGCCGGCGGTCCGCTCGGGCCGCTCTCGGCCGGGCCGGGGGAGGTGGACTTGGTCGAGGCGGGCCCGCTGCCGCCGGCGCAAGGGGAAGTCGTGCTCGAGGTTTCGGTGCGCACCGCGGCGGCTTCGCCCTGGGCGCCGGCCGGCCACGAGGTCGCCTGGGAGCAGTTCTCACTTGGGGACACCGGTTCGCTGGGTAGCAGCGGTTCGCTGGGTAGCACCGGTTCGCTGGGGTGCCCTGGCGCTCCCGGCGGCGAGACCGCCGAGGGTAGTCGCAGTCGGAACGGCGGCCGAGGCGAGAGGGCCGAGGGCGGGGCGGGTGCCATGGGGGACTTCGCCGTCTCGCAGGCCACTGGCCAGGTAGTCGGCATAGCGGCCACACCCTCCGCGAACGGCTACTGGGTCGTTACCTCCCGCGGGGCGGTGCAGGCGTTCGGCGACGCGAAGTTTTACGGTGACCTGCCCGACTTGGGCCTCAACACGAGGGACATAGTGGCGATCGCCCCTACCTCAAATGGGAAGGGCTATTACCTCGTGGGCGCCGACGGGGGCTTCTTCACCTTCGGCGACGCCAAGTTCCACGGCTCGTTGCCTGGCATCCACATCCACGTCCACGACATCGTGGGCATGGTGGCCACCAACGGTGGACGCGGGTACATGCTCGTGGGCGCCGACGGGGGCGTCTTCACCTTCGGTGCCGCTCGCTTCTACGGTTCCCTGCCCGGCATCCACATACACGTCCGTGACATCCGGGCGATCGTCCCCTCCTCTAACGCCGCGGGGTACTTCCTAGTGGGCGCCGACGGGGGCGCCTTCACGTTCGGCAATGCTCGCTTCCACGGGTCGCTTCCCGGGGAGCACATCAGGGTCTTGGACATCGTGGGCATAGCCCTGACACCCGACAACGCCGGCTACTGGATGGCTGGTGCAGATGGCAGCGTGTACGCTTTCGGCGACGCCAGTGGCGGGGTGGTGCGGCAAGCGGTGAGCTCTAACTTG
>DAHWQF010000053.1 GCA_027334785.1 Acidimicrobiaceae bacterium | reverse complement strand
AGGGCGTCCTGCACGTAGCGCTCTGACTCGGAGTCGAGCGAACTGGTCGCCTCGTCGAGCACTAGCACCGGCGCCCCCTTCAACATGGCCTGGGCGATGGCCACGCGCTGGCGCTGGCCGCCTGAGAGCTTGAGGCCGCGTTCGCCGACCACGGTGTTGTAGCCCTCCGGCAGCTGGCTGACGAACTCGTCGACGTGCGCCTCCAGCGCCACCTGGCGCACCCGGTCTATGTCAACAGGCCCGGGCTGGCCGTACCAGATGTTGTCGGCGATGCTGCGGTGGAGCATCTGGGGGTCTTGAGGCACGTACGAGATCGAGCGGCGCAGGCTCGCCTGCGTGCAGGACGCTATGTCCTGGCTGTCGATCAGGATCCGCCCGCCGCCGAGTTCCATAAACCTAAGCGCCAGGCGGGTTATCGTCGACTTCCCCCCACCAGACGGGCCGACGACCCCGACGTGCTCGCCCGGCGCCACCTCCAGGTTGAAGTCTTCGAGCAGGGGACGTTCGGGCAGGTAGGAGAAGTAGACCGAGTCGAAGCGCACCGCCCCCTCGGTGACAGCCAGTTCGGTGGCGCCGGCCCGGTCCACGACTGCTGCCGGCGAGGTGGCCAGGGCGACGAGCTTGGCTGCTCGCCCGAGCCCCCGTGAGAGGTTGCGGATCGCCATGAAGCTCTGCACCAGCTGGATTGAGACCTGTGAGGAGTAGAACAGCACGAGGTAGACGACGCCGGCCTTGATGTCTCCCCGGACGGCCAGGACCACGCCCACCAAGAGGGCGGCCCAGGTCATGAAGCTGACCGTCCCTGCCATCCAGATCCTCGTGATAGTGAACACCCGCCGCCCCTGCAGGTCGGCTCTCACCGAGGCTTCGAGGAGCTCGGCGACCCTCTCGGACTCCTCCGGTTCGCTCGCGCCAGCAAGCACCGTGGTCACGTTGCGGATGACGTCCGAGGCCGTCCCCTCGGCTCGCGAGTGGGCGCGGGAAAACCGTTTGGAAGCCTCGGTCACCGGTGCCGAGCGCTTGGTCACCACCGCTATGAAGGCCGCTGACAGCGCCACCAGTACGAGCGCCACCGGCCAGGCCACGAAGGCGAGCACTCCGATCGCCGACAGCAGCACCACGATGATGCGCAGCACGTCCCACTGCAGGACGTCAATGCCGTCGACCAACGCCCAAGCGAAAGCGCTGAGGGCTGAGGCGACCTCCCCCGAGGGATGGTCGATGTGCCAGCGGTAACCGAGGGAAAGGAGACGTTCGAAGCTCTTCAGGATGCCGTTGGCGAAGGTCCTAATGGCGCCCTCCCACTCGAGCCACCCCGCCATACGCTGGAACGCTTGGCCGACAGCGAGCAGCACGGCGTAGGCGATGATCAGGCTGCCAAAGCGCGCCCACAGGGCTGGGTGCGGCGGGAGCGTGGCGATGCGGTCGAGCACAGCCGCAAAAACGAGGGGGCTCGCCACATCCGATATGACGACGGCGAGGACCAAGAAGGCGGCCGCAGCCAGGAGCCGGTGGGCATAGGGGCGCGCGAGGCCGGCGCAGTATGCCACCGTCTCTCTTGTCGAAGCCGCCTCGCCCTCGAACTCGTCCATGTGCCCTCCCTCCTCTCGAGCCCTTTGAGTCTTTCTCGACCCGCGCGACATCTGGCAGGTACCTGTCGTGGGGGAGTCCGCTAGCCAGTCTGTCGCGCCGGCGGGAGCCGGGCGAGCGAATTTCGGCACGGTGCCAGGTGTGCGCCGACGCCTCGCAGGGCGCCCGGTTCCACCGTTTTGGTGATCGTGAACGGCTGGAGGCCGCATTCATCAGTGCAGTGGCCCATTTTTGCCTGTAGAACTTATCGATGTGGCTCTCGTGCCAACACGTCAGCAAGTTCGGTGACTGACCGAGCGTTGATCGGGTTGATTAGGCGGGGGGTAGTTCCCGCTAGAGCGCTGTCAGTGCCGGCTCAGTCCGAGGGACCAGGCCTCGTGCAACCTCCGTATGCACTGGCTGGTGTGCGGTTCGCAGACCAGGTCGACCCAGGTGAAGCGCAGTAGTACCCAGCCGGCCAGCGAGAGCGCAAGTAGGATCATGTTTTGCCGGCGCAGGTCGCGGGCCAAGGCAGCGGGGGACGCGTGCGTGGCTGCGCCGTCGATCTCGATTGCGACCCTGACCTCCGGCCACGCGTGGTCTAGGCGGAAGTCGCCCTCAGGCGTGCGGACAACGAACTGGCGCTGTGGCGGTGGTAAGCCGGCTCTGCGCACGAGCTGCACGAACAGGGTCTCAGCATCGCTCTCGGTCGGGACCTGGCCTGGCGGTCGTGCGGCCAAGAGGGAGCGGAGGGCGCGAGTGCCCCGAAGTGCTGGAGCTGCTTGCAAAGTGGCCTGGAGCTCCTGCACCGTTACTCGGCTGGTTCGAAGGGCAGACTCAAGCGCCCGCTCCGTGAGGTTTGCGTCCGCCACCTGGCCGAGGTCGATGAGAGTGCGTTTCACAGAGGTGACCGGGAGCCCCTCAAAGGCAACCAGGTCCCCCGGACCAAACGGGCGCACCCGCAAGAGGCGGTACGAACCCTTTGACGACCCTTCCCCACGGGTCACCGCCAACTCGACTGGGAGAGGCACACCGCTACGCACGAAGCCGTCCAAACCCCACAAAGCGGCCGCCGAGCGACGGAACACGGCCGCGCTGGCCCGCTGCTTGGGCGGGCAGCTACAAAGCGCGGCAAAGAGCTCGTGCTTCCATTGGGCGGTCGAGTCGCCCTCCGCCGACCAGCGTGGGTCGACCACCAGCCAGCGACCTCGTCGCTCGAGACGCCCGCCGGCTACGGCCCCGCGGAGGCGGTGCCTGCTCAGGCTCGCCGCTGCGAGCTGGTCCCAAGCGGCCACGCCGCACTGTTCGGCAATCAGGTCAGACCACGAGATAACATGAAAAGATACTACATGCCGGACGACAGTGCAATAGAGCGCTGCGTCAGATCAGTGCAATAGAACGTTGCGCCAGATGCAGTGCAGGGAGCAGATGCAGTGCAGGGAGCAGAAATGGGTCGTGCCGTCAGCGCCGCAGGCATACCGTCTGCGACGCTGACGGACGTAAGCGGCCAAAGGCCACATCCATCAGAACCGTGGCCCATTTTTGCCCATCGAACTGTTTGACGCGGCTTGCGTGCCGGCACGTTCGCAAGTTCTGTGAAACGAGCGGCGTAAGCAACTGCGTGTATGACAGGAAAGAGCGAAACCGGTGGTAGTTGACGGAAGACGGAGGCGGTCTCCGAAAAGTGTCGGGATCAGGCGCTGTGCCCCCAGCTGGGGCCGAGGGACTTGATGGCAGCGCGGAAGGCGGCCCCGCGTTGTTCGTAGTTGGCATAGACGCCGTAGCTGGGCGCGGCGGGCGAGAGGAGGACGACCCCGCCGGCGGGCGCCCAGGCCGCGGCTCGGCGGACCGCCTCATCTATGTCAGCGCAGGCGACGGCTTGGCAGCCCCTTTCGGTCAGGGCCTGGCGGGCACGTTCTCCGCTCTCGGGAAGCGTCAGCACGAGCGTGGGCGCTGGACGCAGGGACAGGTACTCGCCGAGCGGCGCGTAGTCGATGCCTCGGTCGTACCCACCCACGAGCAGGGCGAGGGGCCGCCCCTCGAAGACCTCGGCGGCGGCGATGGTGGGCAGGACGTTGGTGGACAGCGAGTCGTCCACGAACTCGACGCCGCCACGCTCGGCTACGGTCTCCAACCGGTGGGGTAGTGGGCGGAAGCCCTCGGCCGCCCGGGCCAGGAGGACCGGGTCGGTAGCGCCGGCCACCCCCATTTCCTCCAGGCAGGCGGCGGCGATCAGGGCGTTGGTGAGGTTGTGGGTCCCGCGGAGGCCGAGCTTTGCCGTCCAGGTGGCGCTCTCGACCGGCTCCACCCACCTGGTGCTGGGCCCGAGCAGCGCCGACCGCTCGCGGAGGCGCTCGTCCGTGCCGCTGGCAACGGTGACGCGCGCCCCCGGCCTGTGGCAGAGCGCGAGCTTGTCCTTGTAGTAGTTGTCCACCGAGCCGTGCCAGTCGAGGTGGTCGGGGTGGAGCGAGGTAACGGCGGCCACGGCCGGGGAGGACCAGAGGTCGGTGACCTGGTAGCTCGAGACTTCGACCACCCAGAGGTCGGTGTCGCTTTCCTCGGCCGGGCCCCAGGGGACCTGCCCGATGTTGCCCCCGACGAAGCAGCGCACACCGAGCCCCTTGGCTAAGTGCCCAGCTAGGGCGGTTGTCGTCGACTTGCCCTTGGTGCCCGTGACCCCGACCACCCGTTCGGGCCCCACCTCCTCCAGCCACAGCCCCATTCCTCCGACCACCGCCACGCCGGCCCCCTCGAGCTGGCCCACAGCGTCCGCGTAGCGCGATATCCCGGGGGACTTGACCACCACATCACAGGCAGAGAGCGCCTCGAGGCCGCCCGCGCCAGTCGCGAGGACTCCGGGCCCCGGTGGCGCGTCGTCGACCACGGCGGCTGGGACCACGCCCAGGCTCTTCAACTTTTGCAGCGTGGCCCGGCCCTCTGTGCCGACACCCCAGATGCCGACGCGCCTCGAAACGAGGTCAGTGAAACGCAGCGGCGAAGAGCGCATGGGGCACGGCATGGTCGCCCACCGGTTGGAAGAGGCCCTCGGTGCCTACCGGGCCGGGAAGCTCGGCGAGGAGGGCGGCCAAGACGGGGTTGCCAGCGCGGTCGGCACGGCCGGCGGCGAGGGTAGCCGCGGCACGGCATTCGCCGGTATCGCCCACGCATTCGAAGGGCTTGTAAGCGTCCCCGAGCCCGAGCAGGGCACGGAAGCGGCCCAGCAGGTCGGGGTTGTCGAGTGGCTCGGCCCCGCCGAAGATGCGAGCGAGCGCCGCCCTGCTCATGAACGGGGACAGGACGAGGTCTATGAAGCAGCACTTGTCGCAGCGCCCGCACCAGTGGTCGAGCCGCTCGGCCGGGTCCAGGTGGAACGCACGGTTGCAGCTGTGCACGACGGGGTGGTAGCACTCCATGGTCGCGAAGCGCCGAGCCACCCAAAGTTCGCTCCAGGGCCGCAGGAAAGAGAAATAATCGACGGTGGAACCGAGGGCACCCGCCAGGACGGCGCGGAAGGCCTGCTCGAAGGCGGCGCTCTTGGACCACTGGTGGTTGACCACCCGCCCATTGTCCAAGAGGTTGCCCTGGCTCGCGGACCATTCGTTGGACATCACGACCCGCCCTCGGCTGGACAGCACCGCGCATAGAACGGCGATCGCCGACAAGATGCCCGTGACGGGCACGTGGCCGTTGTAGGCCCGTCGCAGTGAGGAAAGTCCCTGCTTGTCGACCCGGCGCTCGGCCCGGACGACGGGCAGCCCGGTGGCCGCGGCCGCCCGCTCGATGGCGGCAAAGCGCGGCACCCCCAAAGGGTTGACCACGAACAAGGCGGCGTCAGGGTACGCGGCCTTGACGGTCTCCACCGTGACGATCGAGTCGATGCCACCCCCGAACGGGACGAGGGCCCGGTCGGCGTCCGTGGCCGCTTCCACCGGGCCCTCCTCCTCCAAGCCGCCGGACATCTCCAGGTCCTCTAGGGAGAGGCCGTTGCGGAAGGCGAACTCGCCGAGGCCGTCGATGTAGAAGCGCCGAAGGAACTCCCGCTCCCCTGGGCGCACCACCATCTTCCCCAGGTCTACCTCAGGCGGGGCGCCGGCCTTGTAGTAAGAGACGCCCGCCAGCAGGTGGACGAGACGTGCTGCCTCCCTAGCCGCCGGGGTCCACTCGTGCCCGGCACCCACCTCGATGACTTCGGCAAACTGGTGGCCATCGAGGTCGTAGTGGCAGGTGAGGACCCCCGCGGCCTCGTCGATGGTGAGCGAGCCGTAGGAGAAGCGGGTAGCCCGGCCCACCGCCGGCTGGGCACCTGTGGCCGCCGGCGCCGCGCCGGAGGTGGAGCGCTGTGTGCTCACAGTTGCCGGCTGGTCGTCTCCAGTCAGTGGCGCAGTGCTCGAAGTCGCTGGTGGCGTGCTCAAAGTGCTGCCAGGGTACCGCTGGGGTCCGCCGTGCTACCAGGGCCCCGTGACAGACCGGTGACGCCTGCCTGAGGTTGTTCGACAGGCAGGGCCAGCCGGTGGCGCACCGGTCCGTCAGAGCGGGTGATGTGAAGCCCTTCTCGGCCTGGCGCGCCGGCTACCTCACTGTTCGGCCTTCTCGGTGCAGTCGTGCCTGCTCGGTGCAGCTGAGTGCGCTCTGGCAACGCCCAGCGCACCGAGTACGCAAGAGCGCGCCGAGAAAGGCCGCGTGCCGCCAATTGCCAATTAAATTTAGGGTCAGGCGCGCCTGGCGTCCATCGCGAGAGCGGCGGGAGGGCGATGATGTGGTTGCCGGCGCTCCAAGCATTCCCTGACGCTGTCGTTTGGTGAAACGACGCCAGGCCGGTGCTAGGTCCGAGGTTGGCGGCCGACCCGCCCGGACGGCTCCCGCTCGATCGCCGGCAACCCCGCCTCGCCGCTCTGGGCCACGCCGGCGGGTCGGGCGGCGACATGGCAGGCGACGAGGTGGCCTGCGACGAGCTCGGCAAGCTCGGGCAGCGCAGACCGGCAGATCTCCTCGGCAAGCGGGCATCGCGCCTGGTAGGGGCAGCCGCTGGCCGGCTCCGCCGCCACCGTCGCGGGCGCGACTTCGGCCGCCGGTAGGGCGCCGGGTAGGGGTTGGCGCCGGCTGGCCGCGAGTGCTGCCTCCAGCAACGTTCGCATATTTGCGGGCTTCTCCGATCCTTCGGAGGAAGCCGGCGGGGTAGGTGCCAACCGGGCGAAGGTCGCCCGTTGTGGAGCCCGTTCCGGGTCGGGCACGGGTACCGCGTCGGCCAGGGCCTTCGTGTACGGGTGGAGGGGTGCATTGAGGACATCGTCCCAAGACCCCTGCTCGACAACCTTCCCGAGGTACATCACACAGACCCGGTCACTTATGTGCCGCACGATCGAGAGGTCGTGGCTGATGAACACGTACGAAAGAGAAAGTTCTTCTTGCAGTCGCATGAGGAGGTTTATGATCTCGGCGCGCACTGACACGTCCAAGGCGGAGGTGGGCTCGTCGAGGACCAGCAGCTTGGGCTCGACGGCGAGTGCCCGCGCGATGGCCACCCGTTGGGCCTGGCCCCCCGAAAGCTCGTGGGGGTAGCGGTCGGCGAAGCGAGCCCCGAGGGCAACAAGCTCGAGCAGACGGTCGACCTGGGCACGCCGTTCGGAGCGCCTGCCGGTTATGGTCTCGCGCCAGCGAGAACGGGCACTTCCTGCGCCGCCTACCCGGCCGGCGCCGGCACCGCCGGCGAGGCCGTGGAGCGCTAGGACCTCCCCGAGGGCGGCGGCCACCGTGAGGCGCGGGTTGAGCGAGGAGAACGGATCTTGAAAAACGAGCTGCGCCCTTCGCGCCAGCGAGAGACGCTCTGTGCCGCCCAAGGGCTGCCCGAGGAGCGAGATGCTGCCTGAGGTCGGCTCCTCCAAACCGACGAGCAAACGGGCCAGGGTCGACTTTCCGCAGCCGCTTTCGCCCGCCACCCCGAGCGTCTCCCCCTCGCCGACGCTCATCGACACGCCCCGGACGGCGCGCACCGAGCGGCCCCTGCCCGCGGGGTACTCCTTGGTGAGGTCGCGAGCCTCCAAGACAGCCGCGCGCATTAGCCGGCCCACTCCTCAGGGGCCCGCCAGCAGGCTGCGAACGAGCTCTCGCCCCGGTCGACCAGCCCTGGCTCGTCCTCCTCGCAACGGGCCACAGCATGGCGGCAGCGGGCCCGGAACGGGCAACCGCTGCCCAGCCGTGCCGGGTCCGGGGGTGTGCCGCCGATCTGGGTGAGCGGCCGGCGGTGGCCTGCGCCGGCGCTCGGCAACGCGCCGAGCAGGGCAGCGGTGTAGGGGTGGCTCGGGCGTGCGAACAGCCGGCGGGTCGGGGCGAGCTCGACCACGCGTCCGGCGTACATGACCGCGACTTCGTCCACGGTACGGGCGACGACCCCAAGGTCGTGGGTGACCCAGACCACCGCCATGCCCGTGCGTTCTTGGAGGCCCTCGACCAGTTCGAGGATCTGTTGCTGCACGGTCACGTCAAGGGCGGTGGTCGGTTCGTCGGCGATCAGAAGGCGTGGCGAGACGCTGAGCGCGATCGCGATCATGACCCGCTGCTGCATGCCTCCCGAGAGCTCGTGGGGGAAGGAGCGCTCTACCCGCTCGGGGTCAGGAAGGCCCACTTGATAGAGCACTTCTCTGCAGCGGAGGTGCGCCTCGTCACGGCCCGCGCCGTGGGCGCGCAAAGTCTCTACCACCTGGGAGCGAATGCGGAGCAGCGGGTTGAGCGAGGTCATAGGGTCCTGGTACACCATCGCCACCTGGGCACCACGTACTTGCCGCAACTGTTTTTCGTGGAGCTGCGTGAGATCTTGGCCGGCGAAGCTGACCCGGCCCGAGAGGAGCTGCAGGCGCCCCGGGAGAAGGCGCAGCACCGACAGCACGGTGAGGGTCTTGCCAGAGCCGCTCTCGCCTACGATCCCGAGCTTTTCGCCGGCACGGACCAGCAGGTCGACTCCCCGCACTATCTCGTGCTCATGCCGGCGCTCACGGAAACCGACCCGCACCGAACGCATTTCGAGCAGCGCCTCGCCTCTTGCCCGCGGCCCCGCGACTGCCCCTGTCACGCGTTACCTCCGATGACAAGGCGCGACGGAGGGTACGCCGGCGCCGGCAGGCGCAACCGACGCGACCCAGGAGTCAACGAACCGAGCACGCTTGCATGTGACGCACCCGTGCACGTGGGGTCACTGGCCGCTAGCCCGCAGGCGCTGAAATAGCCGATAACCGCGAAAAGCAATGCTTCTTTGGCGGCTTCTGGCAGCCCTAGCTCTTCTGTCGTCCTGAACTTGACCCCGGGGAGGTGCCGACGAAGCTCGCCCATCAAGGTGGGGTTGCGCATGCCGCCCCCAGAGACGAAAAGCTCGGCCAGCCCGAACGGGGCGAGGGCGGCAGCGATGCTCTCTCCGGTCGCAGCGGTCACCGAGGCCACCAGGTCGGCGGGGGCGAGGCGCTCGGGGCCTAGGCGGGATGTCACATATTCCACGTTGAACAGTTCTTTCCCCGTCGACTTGGGTGGAGGAAGGGAAAAATAGGGCTCGTCGAGGAGGTGCCTGACCAAAGCAGGGTCGGCATGGCCTCTCGCCGCCAGAGCTCCTCCATGGTCGTAGGCCTCGTGCCCACCCGAGAGCCATGATATGGCCGCATCGATCAGCGCGTTGGCCGGTCCGGTGTCGAAGGCGACGGGGTCGTCGTCGGGCCCGAGCACCGTCACGTTCGCTATCCCGCCCAAATTGAGCGCACCTAGCCGTTGTGCTGGATGCCGGCCGAGCAGGAGGATGTCGACCAGGCAGGCAAGCGGCGCGCCTTGCCCGCCGGCGGCGATGTCGCGGTTTCGGACGTCGCTCACCACGGTGGCTCCGGTGCGTTCGGCTATCCATGCCGGTTGTCCGAGCTGGAGGGTACCTAGCGCCGCTCCCCCCTCGACCCAGTGGAAGACGGTCTGGCCGTGAGAGCAGATGAGGTCGACCGGCCCGTGGGCCTCGGCTAGTTCGCCGGCTACGCTGGCGAAGGTTTGGCCGATCGCCACGTCTAGCTTGCAGACCTCTTCCACTGTCGTCGGCGCCGGCGGCAGCACCGAAGCGATGGCGTCGCGCACCTGCGCGGGATAAGCAACCGAACGGTGCTCGACGAGTTGCGCGCTGAGCAGGTCGCCGTCCACCTCGAAATCAACGAGGAGCGCCTCGACCGCGTCGAACGATGTCCCCGACGTGATGCCGATGACGCGCACCTCAAGCGCCTCAGACGCTGCCCGTCGGCGAGTCGAAGGTGTCGCCGGGCCCGCCGGCGGGGCAGCTGAAGCCGGTCACCCGCATGTCAGGCAGCCAACGCGGTGCGCGAGCGCGGGTCGAAGACGTCACGCAACCCGTCGCCCAAGAAGTTAAAGCCGATCACTGCTACCACTATGGCCACAGACGGCGCGGCCAAGGTCCACCACGCCTGAGAGGCGAGGGAACTCGATTGGCTCACCATCTCGCCGAGCGAGGCCGTTGGCGGCGGAGGACCGAGCCCGAGGAAGCTAAGGCTGGCTTCGGCCAGCACGGACCAAGCGAGGGCGAGGCTGGCCTGCACGGCCACGGTCCCCGCGACGTTGGGCAGAATGTGGCGGAAGAGAAGTCGCGTAGACGAGAAGCCGAGCACCCGTCCCGCTTGCACGTAGCCCGCCGTGCGTAGCGACAGCACTGGCCCCCGGACCACGCGTACGAATATCGGGACGTAGCCAACGCCGATGGCGAGAGCGCTGTCGAGGGCGCCAGGCCCGAGGGCGGTCACGATGGCGAGGGCAAGGAGGATCGCCGGTATGGCAAAGAGCATGTCGGTTACCCGCATTATGAGCGCGGATGTCCACCGCCCGAGGTACCCGGCGATGATGCCCGCCAGTGTGCCCGCCACCCCAGCGATAGCCACGGCCAGGAAGGCGATCTTCAGCGATACCCAGAGCCCTTCGAGGACGAGAGAGAGGAGGTCCCGGCCGAACTGGTCTGTCCCGAAGGGATGGCCCAGTGATGGGCCCTTCAAAGTCGTGAGGGGGTTTTGTAGCTGCGCATTGTAGGGGGTCGCACCGACCGCTGCCAGCAAGCCACCAACCACGACGAGGCCCACGAGCACGCAGCCTGCGCGCCCGGCTGGGTTTAGCCACAGGCCCGTCAGAAAGCCCGGTCGCCGGCGTGTCATCGTGCCCGCGTCCTTGGGTCGATCAGCGTGTAGAGCATGTCGGTGAGCATGTTTACGACGATGAACCCGGCGGCGAAAACGAGCGTCACGCTCTGCACGACCGGGAAGTCTCGGTTGCTTATCGAGTTTACGAGCAGGCGCCCGAGGCCCGGGAGCACGAAGATCTGTTCCACGACGACGGTGCCGCCGAGCAGGTAGCCGAGTTGGATGCCCGACATGGTGACCACAGGGACGAGCGCGCCGAGGAAGAGGTGCTTCCAGGTCACGACGAACTTCGAGAGCCCTTTCCCCCGAGCTGTACGGGCGAAGCCGGTGCTGACCACTTCGAGCATGGCAGCGCGCGTCGTGCGCATGATGGCTGCCCCGACCCCGAGGCCCAGGGTGAGCGCCGGGAAGAAGATCTGCTGGAGGTTGAGCCAGGGGTTGAAAAATAGCCCTGCAAAGGCCCGAGAAGAAGGAAAGTAGTGGAAGCTAGAAGCGAGGAAGGTGACGAGGCCCGTGCCTATCACGAAGCTGGGCACTCCGAGGCCGACAACCGCGACGCCTTGGCCGGCGTTGTCTACTACACCTCTCGGTCTTAGCGAGCCGAACACGCCGAACAGGACACCTATCAGTTCGCCGATCACCATCGAGGCGATGGCCAGTTCGAGCGTGACGGGTAGGGCAGCCCCTACGAGGGACGCCACCGACGTCCGTGATGACAGCGAGACGCCGAGGTTCCCCGTCAGCATTGAGCCGAGCCACGAGACGTACTGGCGGAAGAACGGCTCCCCGACCCCGTAATAGTGGTCGAGCGCGACCCGCTGGGCATGGGAGAGCAGGCCGGCGCTCACGCCCATCTGCGCGGTGACGGCGTTGCCGGGCAGGAGCCGGAGCACCAAGAAGATGATGACCGACACGCCCAGCAACGTCACCAGCATGCTGAGCAAGCGCCGTGCGACGCTGGCCAGCATGAGGAGCTAGGAGACCGTCGCCGTGCGGAGCGAGTAGAGAGAGGTGGAGTTGGTCGGCTGGAGCGAGAAGCCGTGCACGGTGGGAGAAACGGCCGCGTAGTCGTACGCCGTGAAGAGCCAAATCCAAACGGCCCGGGAGGTGAGCTCGCGTGAGAACTGCGCCCAAATGGCCTTCTGTGCAGCCGCGCTCGTGGCGGTGTCACCCTGGACCAACAGCTTTTCGAGCTTGGCCGAACTGTACCCGGCTGGAACTCCCAGGTTGGCGCCGGTGCCGAAGTACC
>DAHWQF010000539.1 GCA_027334785.1 Acidimicrobiaceae bacterium | reverse complement strand
GCGGTCGGGCCCCCGCCGGCGTCCCGGCCCACGGCGGCGAGGGCGTAGAAGGCCAACGCGCTGGCGCAAAGGGCTATGAGCGCCGGGCGCTCGGCCCAGAGGCGGCGGGCTCGCCAGGCGACCCACGCCGCCAGGCCGACGAGGAGAGCGGCGCCGGCGGCGTCGAAGTTGAACGCCTGGCCGAGGGCCGTGGACAGCCCCTCCCACACGTAGCCCGGAAGGGAGGTGAAGGTGGACAGGTTGAAGTGGTCCGAGTGGGCGGCGATCCCGAGGCGGCCCACCCCGAAGAACCACACCACGTAGCAAGCGACGGGCGGCCACAAGAGCCGCAGCGCCCGAGCCTTGGGCAAGCGGGCGAAGGCGAGCACGGCCGCGCCCACAACCATGGCGTCGCCAATCGTGGAGCACATCAGGCTGGCTAGAAGGGCCGCCGAAGCGGCGAGGTCCCGGCCCGCCGGCAGGACAGCGGACAGAGCGGAGCGCCAATTAAGCCGAGAAAAGGCCTGGCCCTTCGCGGGCACGGCCGCGCCGGGCCGACCGGCCGGCACGAGAGCGGACAGAGCGAAGCGACGAGGGCTGGGCTGGCCCTCCGCCGCCGTGAGCGGGCCAAGCCCGTCCGCCGGCGCCGGCTGCGGGGCCGCCGCCGGCGGCCCGGGCCGGTCCAGCAGATCGAGCCCGAGCAGGCCGAAGGCCACCGACCCGACGAAGCCCACCTGGAATGCCCAGCCGAAGTCCTCCGCCCCCGCCCCCAGGAAGCCGAGCATCGTCGCGGCGGCGGTCGAGACCCAGGGGCTGGCCCCCGCCCGCCGGCAGGCGCGCCAGGCCAGGTGGACGGTGAGGGCCTGCATGGCGAGCAACAGGCTGAGGTAGGGCCAGTAGCTGCTCAAGTGCCAGAAGTGGTAGAGGGCACGCCAGCCCAGGATGGGGAGGGTCGACCAGTGCTCGTTGTGGGGGAACCAGATGCCGTGGGTGCTCCCCGGCGGGTAGCCGAGGCCCCGGCTCACGAGGAAGTCCCACTCGTCGCCGAAGAACCAGAGGCCCCGGTCGAGCCACGCCCAAAAGGCGATCGCGCCGGCCAGGCTGACGAGGTGGGCGGCGGTGGCCAGGTCTGGCCCGGCTAGTCGAGCGAGGGCGCGGCGCAACAAGGGGCGCACCGGTGCGGGCCAGGTGGCTGCCTGCCTGGTAAACCCGCTCCCAGCTCGCCTCGGTTCGGCGACCGTACTGGCGCCGCCGGCACCGGTCTTGCCGGGATCGGCCCGCACGCTTGGGGAGCGTATACCGCCGCCGGCTACCGGGCCCAGCCCCCTCCGGTTGGTAACCTGCCTGCGATGGCCAGGAAGTTCGCTTTCGCCGCTGCCCGCGTCGGGTGGTGGGCGGGGGCGGAGCCAGGAGATCCCATGGCCGCGCTGACCGGGTGGCTCTTGCGCCAAGAGGTCGCCTCCCGCTGCCCCGGCCTTTCCCCGCTCCTCGTGCTCGGAGGCCCCGCCTCGTGGTCGGCCCCGGGGTTCACCGGGGAGCCGGTGGCGCTGCAGGCCGAGGGGGCCTCGCCGGCCGGTGCAGGCCTCGACGTCTTTGTCGCCTCGGGGGGGCCCGAGCCGGCCGGGCCGAAACTAGCCCAGTCCCTGGCCGAGGCCGGGGTGGTTGGTATGGCGCTCGCGCCCAGGCAAGAGTGGGGCCTAGAGGAGCGGCTTTCAGTGGGGCCGCCTTTCGCGGTGCCAGAGCCGGCGGTGCTGGCCGCTCGGCACTTGCCTCGTTCGTTGCTCGACGCGCGGCGCGCCTACCTGCGGGTGGTAGAAGGCCTCCCCGCCAGTTACGTGTTGGTCGAAGGGAGCCTCCTAGCCCCCGACGGGGAAGATCCGGGGCTCGAGCGCGCGCTGGCGCGCGTGGCCCGAGAAGCGGGCAGCGACCGTCCCGCCGAGGTCGTCCGCCTCGCCCCCGGCCCGCTCTGTACCGACGACGTCGAGGTCGAGGCGGCGCTCCGCCAGCGCCGGGCGGTGGTGGAAGAAGGCCGTTACCAGCCCGAGGACTGGGAGGGCGACGGGGGGCGGGAACCCTGGCCGCTCCGGGTCACGAGCCCGTTCGACCTGGCCGCGGCGGTGGCCGGCGCCGGCGCCGTGGTGGTCAAGAGCGCGCCCTTGATGGCGCTCGCCTGGGCTCTTGGGGCGGCGCACGTCGCCATCGCCCCCGAGGAGAGCCCGGCCAGCGACTTTGCCGCTTGGACCGGGGACTCGAGCGCCCTCGCCGAGGGCCCGGCCGAGGTCGTGGCCACTTTGGACAACATGTTCGCCCGCCGGGGGGCGCCCCCCGGGCTCAAGCGACTGGAGGCAACCTTGGACCAGGCTTTGGACGAAGCAGTACCGGATCTGGAGAAAGGCGCGGCCGAAGCGGCTGCGAGCCCGCGCCCGGCCGGCCGGGAGGCAAGTGGCGAAGAGCGCCTCCACGAGCTCCAAGCCGCCAACGAGGCACTGCGCCTGCGCATGGCCGCCGAGCGCCTGCGCTTCGGCGAGAGGGCGGCCCTCCTCGAGCAGACCGCTCACACCACGGTCGAGTCCGCCATCAAGGCCGTCCACGGCCAAGACGTGATGCTCCGCCGGCGCCTCGAAGAGACCGAGAAGGAGATGCGGCGCCTGCAAGAGGAGACGGCCGTCCAGCAAGCCGAGCTCCGGGCCATCCACGGGACGATCAGCTGGCGGGCACTGGCCCCGCTGCGCCAGTGGTACGCCAAGGTCGGGAAGGCGGGCAACTGAGCGCTCCCGTACCTGTGAAGACGCTTCGCGCC
>DAHWQF010000538.1 GCA_027334785.1 Acidimicrobiaceae bacterium | reverse complement strand
GACCCAGCCAACTGACAGCCGGGAATCGTAGGTTGTGGGGCGGCGTGCGCCGCGTCTCAGCAGCTCAGAGCACCCACGGAAACAACAGAAGAGCCACAAATCCTCCCTCGCCGTAGCTTGACCATGGAGCGCCTGACTCGTTGCCATTCGCGTGAGTCAACTAACGAATAGGCAGCAGGTTCGACCATTAGATCGCCTCTAGCGCCGGTCCAAGGAGCTGCCGATACACTCGCCACTCGCCGACGAAGCCGTGGGTGCTTATCGTCGGGCGCGTGGTGCAGCATCTCTGGCGAGACCGCCCTCGTCGTCCGCGTTGACCGAACCGGGCGTCGGACGGAGCCTGTCGAGCCCGACCCAGGAACCGCCTGGGTGGCGTGCCCTCCTCCGGTGTAGGAACGAGCGGCGATTGCTCCCTGGCCCTGATCACCAGCCACGCTTTCAACTTGGTACCGCCAGGCGTTGCATCCCGTCTTGCGCGGTTTGCCCATCGTGAGCAAGCCAGCACCCCGGAGCAACTGACGACCGCTTCTGGGACCTCTCGCACTCCGAGTGCGAGGTGGCGGTTCTGTTCGGGTCCAGGTCCACGCCCCCGCATCACCAACGAGAAGTGACGCTCAACACCCCGCCCTGCCGCGCGCATCGCAACAGTGCCAGATGTCCAGCAGAGCCGCTTGGGGGCTTCAGCTGACGAACTTGGGGGCGCCAAGAGAGCGAGGCCGCGACGGGCCGAGAACCAGAAGACCTCGGCGTTGGACCGGGGCAGGGCTTGGCCGTCTGGCTGAGTCGGTGGCCTGGCGTACTGTGAGGGGGCGTGTGGGCCTTCTCTGACGAAAGCGAACGAGCAGGCGTGATGCTGTTCGGCGTCGTGCTGATCGGCACCGGTGACTTGGCAGCGGCGCGTGCTCGGATGGTGGGTTTGCTGCTGCCGGGGCAGCGGCGGGTACACACTTCCGACGAGTCCAGCCGAAGGCGCAAGCTGATGCTCGACACTGTGGCCGGCACCAAAGGCATCTGGGCCATCGTCGTCAGGTACCGGCGCCCGGCTGGCATGGGCAGGCCCGCAGCGCGCCACTTGATCCTCCAGGCCGCCACCGGGCTCGTCGTGGGCTCTGGCGTCACCGCGTGGGCCCTCGACAACCAAGACCCTGCCCAAGTACAGCGCGACCGCACCAGCATCGCCCACGCGCTGGTCGGGGTGGACCACCGGCTCCACCCCACCTACGACCACCGCCCTGCCTACGCGGAACCGTTGCTATGGGCGGCCGACGCCGTTTGCTGGGCGGTCGGCGCCGGTGAGGACTGGCAGCGCCGCCTGGGCGGCCTGGTCACCGTGAGGGACATCGCCCCCTGACGCGCAACACCCGGCTACTCCTCGTCCGGGGAGCTCGCCGGGTGCACTTCCCACCGCTACTGCGGTGAGCGATCCCATCCTACTTCCCACGAGACCACCCGGGGCCACTGCCCCTCACCCAACTTGCTGACCAGTGGCGCCTCGCGAACGTCGGCTATCCCCTCTGCGGCGATCGGCTTCACGATGCCGTCCATTGCACGAACACCCGCCCACAGCCCAGCCGCCATCCCGTCGCCCGCCGTCCTAGCAGTCGCCGGTTAGCGTGACAGCCGAACCACGCTCTGCCGTGCCAGCCATAGCGATCACCGGGAAGCCTCAGTTCGGCCGCCTCGTCACCCTCCAGGCCATCCCTCGACCCGGCACGGACCGAGACACCACTGCACCCAGTCGGTGCCCGCGGCTGGCGGCAGTCAAGCCGGCCATGACAGGCCCACCTGAGCGCTCTCCTCCAAGCGCCCGAAAGCCTTCTGGTGGACATCTGGCACCAATGCCGGAGCCCCGCTGAACAGGAGCTCCGCAAGGGAACCTGATCGCCCGCAAGATGGTTGGGCCACGGATGCGCTACCGCTGCGTCTACCGGGACGAGTACCCAGGTGACACCGGCCACCCTCGTTCGCTCTTCGTAGCCGAGGACCGCGTTCTCCCGATCATTGATGGGTGGCTCGCCGGCTTGATCGCCAAGAACGTCGATGAGGCGATCGCCGAGATGCTCAAAGAGAGCACGAGCCACGACCACGAGCCCGCCGAAGTTGCCCGCATTCGCAAGACCGCTGAGGAGGCGCAGGCCAAGCTCGAGCGCTACCTCAACGCCATCGAGAAAGGCATGCACCCGACCCTCTATGTAGAGCGGTCCCGGACCGCCCAGGCCGAGCTGGCAACCGCAAGAGCCGTCCTTGAGGCACACCGCGGCGCCGCCGCCACACCCATCACGGAACGCGAGCTTCGTGACCTTCTGCGCCGCGTGGGCGGCGTCGTCGGCCTCCTGCAGGATGCCGACCCGGATGAGCGCCGGGAGTTCTACCAGGAGATCGGCCTCAACCTCGCGTACCAGCGCGTGAGCGAAGGAGAAAAGGTGACAGCCTCGTTAGGCGTGGAGTTTTCGCGTGTCGGAGGGGGGACTTGCACCCGAGGTCCACGCCTCGTCATCGTAGAAAGTGCCTGGTCAGAGCTTCAGCGCGTCGCGTGACCGGACTGCTTTCTCCGAACAGGTGTTTCGCCGTCCGGTAGCTCATCGGTCTCATGGCTCATCCGCCTGCTGCGGCCGGGTTCGTGATCAGCTCTTCAGCCGCGGGGCTCTGACCCAGCGTCAGGGCGTCCGGTTGCGCGTTCGCCCTGGTCGGTGGGTGACTGTCACACCCCCTCAGTATTTTCCATGTTATAGAGGTTACGACAAAGGAGCGTTCGCATGCACCGGAAAGCCCAACTCGCGC
>DAHWQF010000537.1 GCA_027334785.1 Acidimicrobiaceae bacterium | reverse complement strand
GCCAAAAACCGGCAGATGTGCCGTTGACGACTTCACATCGGTTGCTTTCTCGCACGCCGGCAGGTCGAAGCCGGCTCTGGCGGGCGACCCCAGGACCAGGGCGATGCCCCCCGTAAGCCCCCTTTAGACCCTTTTAGACCCTTTTAGACCCTTTTAGACCCTTTTAGACCCTTCATTGCGCCGGTCACGCGCTCATCGTGCCGGCGACAGCCCGATCGCATAAAAGCGCACTATGACCCGGCCCTGCCCACCGGCCCAGCCCCCGCCCTCCAACTCGAGCTGGCGCACCGCCGGCGGGGTGAAGGCGGGCGAGTACCCGAGCGAAGCAGGAGCCACGAGCACGTGCATGTCGCCGGCGGTGCCCGGCACAAACCGGTAAGCCTGGCGAAGGCCTCCGCCCTGCCCGCCGCCGGCCCGCACCACGATAGACAGCGCCGGCGGCTTCAATAAGACACCCTCGAGCCTCGAGAGGAGCGGCAAGCCAAACGAAAACCGAGCCGCTACCAGCTGGCCGGCCACCTCGGGTACCGCGACAGGCTCCCCGAAGTGCGCGCGGACGGTACCGACCAGCCGGGCCGGGCCACAACGGTCGTGCACGCGTCCAAGCACCTGCCACGGGCCGGCGACCGCTAGCTGGGCGTAGTGGCAGTACATGGACAAAAGGGTCGCCGGAGGGCTCATCCAGGGGTCACTGCCCTCGATCACCTGCTCCGGGTCGTACACGATGCGCTCCGGGGCTCGCGCCGAGCCCAGGAACTTCGAGCCCAGGCCGTCCAGGTAGGTCGTGTACGCGCTGTAGCCCTGGAGCACGGGCTCGGGGTCCCAATGGAGCCGAGGGTAAAGGTAAGCCGCCGCCGCCTCCGCCGGCTCGATGGCGACACTCCGGCCCTTCACGAGCGAGAGCGCGCGGGCGGGCAGGCCGTTGCCGGCGGCAAGGAGGTGGGCGTGCAGCTCCGCCTGCGCCGGCCGGAAGCCGCCGAGACCGAGGGCCACCCGCAGGTCCGTGGCCAGGGCGGCCGTGCTGGCACCGGGAGAATGCAGCTGGGCTGGGGGCGCTCCCGCCGCGACGCACGCCAAAGAGGCGGCCACGGCCAGGGCGCCCACCTGCACAAAGAGGTACCGCCGCCCGACGCGTGCCAGGGCCATCGCCACTAACACCAGCCCGAAAAACGTGAGGTCGTGGGTGTCGTGGCGCACGAACCCCTCCTTCAGGGTGGCCCAGGCCCAACCGGCGAGCGAGACAGCAAGAGCTACCTGCCTCACGCGCCCGGCCCGGGCGCGAGTACCACTCCAGGGAGCGTTCCCCCGGTTGCCGGGCCGAAGACGCCTTCCCGCACCTCCGAGCACTGCAGGCCCAACCGGGCGCACGTCGACTGTCGTGGCCCCAAGTGGCACGTCCCGGTCCACCCGGGCCAGGGACGAACCGGCAGAGAGGTAGAAGACCAGCCCCAGCAGCACAACCACGACGACGGCGAAGTAGTCCTCAGCTCGGCGGCCGACCGAGAGGCTCATCGCCGAGGTGTAACCAGCAGCTACCGAGAACGAGCCCCTGAAGTAGTTGGGCAGGTTGGCCAAGCCCTGGCCGGCGCCAGCCCACGCCACCACCACCGCGCCGGCCAGGGCGCCGGCGCCAGCCGTCGCTCGCCAAAGCGCCCGCGCCCCGTACGCCGCCCCCTCCGCCACGACGGCTACCGCCAAGAGCCCGCAGGCCACAAGCCCGTCGTTGAACTTGACGAGGAGCGCGAGACCCGCCAGCGCCCCGAGCACGACGACCGCAGCTTGGCGCCGGCCCGCTCTCTCCGAACCCAGCGCCACGAGGGCCAGCCCGAGGGCGGCCACGCTCAGGAGGTCGGCATACCCGGTGTGGCTGTTCGCCACGGCCAGGGCCAACCAGGCGACGGCGCCGGCAGGGACGAGCCCCCAGGCCGGCCGCGCTGCCGCCACCACGAGCGCGGCCAGCCCCCAACTGACGACGAAGGCAAACAGCACGCCGAGGAAAACGGTGAGGCGGTAGAAGGGCAAGACGGTGTCGACCAGCCCGTAAGGGCCGAAGGTGAAAATGATCCCCGGGCCCCACTGAAGGTGCCGCTCGAAGCCCTCAGCCAGCCCCGCCTGCCATGACGGGTCGAGCCCGGGCGCCACCTTGGCCCAAGCTGAGGTCCTCCAGGACAAGACGGTCGCGACCAGGCTCACGGCCGCCACGCCGGGGGCGCCGGCCCACCAACCGGGCCTGTGGCGTTGCGCCGGAGGGGCCGGGACCTCCCGGTCGGCCTCCGAGTGGGCCACCCCGGCGGCTAGCTCGGGCCGGCTGCGGGCGCGGGCGTGCTCGCCTCGGTCCCGTAGATACTGCGCCAGTCGAACACCACCGAGTGGTCGAGCTCCGAACGCCCGTCGTCGAAGTGCAGCCTGGCGGGATCTATGACCAAGCGCTCCGGCCACGAGCTCATGTTGTCGTAGTGGTAATTGCTGCCGCCGCGGCGCAGCCCGGCGCGGTCTACTTCGAGCCGCCGGCGCATCTGGTCTGCCGATCGCATCGGGTAGTGCCGGAGGTTGAAGTTGCGGGGGTAACGCTCGCCAGACGGCGGGTTGTGGTTGAACTCTCTGGTATTGGTCGCCGAAGCCCGCCACGACCTAATGCGCGGCCCGCAGTCGGGCCAAAGGCAGTAGTGGCGGACCCGCAGAGGCGCGCTCTCCACGTCCGGGTCGTCAGCGGAGGTCCACCAGTAGTTGAAATTGTTGAACTGGATCCAGTCATAGGGGGAACCCACCACCTCTGCCAGCCATTCGGCATAG
>DAHWQF010000536.1 GCA_027334785.1 Acidimicrobiaceae bacterium | reverse complement strand
CCGCCGCCCGGTTGGCGGCGCAGCGCGAGCTGCTCACGAGCGGGCCAGAGCGCTTGGCCTGGCCAGCCCGCTGGGCCAGGGCCGCGCGGGCGGGCGAAGCCGAAGTAGCCACAAGAGCGCCAGCCAAGACGACGGCGCTGAGGGCCCGCGGGGAAAACGCATAAGGACTGAGGCACAGCAACGGAGGGCTCCGGCTATTGCAACGACCCCCGATGACCACTCGCTGCCTGAAACCACGCAGTTCCCGCGCACGCCGAGCGTTGGCCGGCCACGCTTCGGTAGCTACCATCCGCGGCGGGAACGTCGGTGCCTCGGCAAGGACCTCGCCGCCGCCGGTGTCGATGTCTAGGGCGGACTGCACCTGGCCGAGACGGCCCGCAAGGAGCTTCGCATAGCCCCAAGGCGGCCGCTCTTCGGTTGCCCGCCCGTTCAACCAATCACGACATCAGCCGTAGCTGTCTCTTCTACCAACTCCTCGAACGCTCGCACCCCGCGGCCCTACCTGCAGCGGCCAATTAATACACGCCGAGTGCTCAAATACCGTCCCAGCTGGGACAACCTCGCCCGGTCCTTCGATAGCCAGGAAGGTCCCGCTAGCCGGCGGGGCGAGGGCCCATCCGCTGCAACGTCACCACGGTGACCGAGTAGGGCGGGACCACGAAGGGCCCGGTGCCGAAGTGGCGGGAGGACGGGGAGGTGCTGGCTTCCCCGTACGAAAGGACGCTCGAACCGGGCCGGGGCGCGTACCCAGGGACCGAGAGGTTGACGGCGTAGCCGTTAGAGGGGTCATCGTTCACCAGCATGATCCGCAGTTGCTGTCCGGGGCCCCTCTCGGCGTACGCCTGGACCAGGCCCTGGCTGGAGGTCGTGCCAAGCAAGGCGTCGCCGGGCTGGATGAAGCGGCTCAACATTTCCAGGCCGTAGTAGGCCGGGAAGGGCGTGTCCGCTGGCGGCTCGCAGACTTGGGTCTTCGCCGGTGTCGCGTACGAGGGCGTGGTGCCGCAGCTGCCGTTGGAGAGCACCCCGTAGTCCCCGTACAATGTGGCCCCATAGAGCGCCGGTGCAGTCGGGTCCTGGCTCGCGTTGTCGGCCGGCCCGTTGTCCCCCGTAGTGCCTATCCCGTTGTGGAGCTGCCACCAGTCCACGTTGGCCACGCCGTTCTCCAGCCAGGTGAGGTAGTCCTGCTCGAGGTAGAGCGCATTGACAACGCTCAGGGTTTGCTTGCCCGGGTTGGAGGAGACCGAGTTGGTCTCGGTCACCATGATCGGGATGTTGCCGTCACCGTACTGGGCGAAGCGTTGGCGCAGGGTCGCCAACATCCCGGGGATGTTGCTCGTGCTAGCCAGCAGGCCGGCGTCCGTGGGTGGGTTGCCGGGGGCGCCGTTGGTGAGCGGCGGGTTGGAGTAAGCGGTCACGTTGCTCGGGTTCTGGGGGTACCAGTGGATGTCGGCGAAGCCGATGTGGCCGGCGAGGTCCTTTAGCACGGTGGCGTCCCAGTAACAGTTGGGGATTTCCGTGCTGCCCGACCCGCAGATGTAGCCGATATCGTTGTCGTCGGGCCAGTTATTGGGGGCGGTGAGCACGATGCCCACGGTTATGTTTGGGTCGACCGCTTTCATGGCGTCGATGTACTGGAGGGCATTGGCCGCGTAGACGGCTGGGCCGCAGTTGTACGTGGGCGCCTGGCCCGTGCCCGGTGTCTCGGGGGAAAAGGCCGCCCCGGCGTTGGGCTGGAAAGGCGAGCCACCCGTCGAGGAGACCTGGCAGTGGTCGTCGGGCTCCCAGTCCGCACCGTAGGTGCCGTTGCCGTAGACCTCGTTGCCGATCTCCCAGTAGCGGACGTTGTAATGGTGCAACACGTTGGCGTAGTAGACCCAGTCCGCAGCCACCTGGGCACCGGTTTTGGCCGGCGTCTCCGATTGGCCGATCGCGTTGCCAGTGCCGTAGTTGACCGTGACCATCGCCTGCGCCCCGGCCTTGCGTACCACGGCCATGAACTGGTCGAAGTTCGCCGCCTGAGCGGCGTTGGAAAGCACGTCGGTGTTGGTCTTCCAGTTGTACTGGTCGGACTCCGTCCCTCCCGGGAAGCGCATGAGGCTGATCCCGGCATTGCGCAGGAGCCCCGGCACGGACGGGTCGGCCAGGTTGGCGTCGTAGGTGGAAGCGTTGAGCCCGATGGCAGTAGACGGGACCACGGCGAGGGTGCTGGTGGGGTTGACGCTCACCGAGACGCCGGACGGGGTCGTCTGCGCTCCGGCTGTCCCGGCCGGCACAGCCGCCCCTGTGATCCCTGCCAGGAGGGCCGCTACAGCCCCGAGAGGTAGTACAAGCCTGCGGACGCTAAGTGTGATACCCGCTCTTGAGAGGTACATACTGGTTCCCCTTTCTGCGTTTTCGCTGGCCCCCGCCTCGGTCCTTCACACCAGCCTAGGCACTCGAGCGGCGGACAGGACCAAGCGATCGGCACCGGGGCCCGTCGCTAGGCTATGGCGCCCGCCGGGGCGACCTCGGTGGCGCTTTGGTGGGCCGAGAGGAGCGCCTTCAGCCGCTCCGGGGGTGACAGCGGGGCTGGCCGAGGCCAGCCCCGCTGCGATGCCGAAGGCCGCCTGGGACGGCTCCGCCCTTACCAGCTGAGCTAAGCCTTTGCTCACCCCACTACGGCGAAGGGTGCCCACCAGGCGGACCTCATGAGCCTGGCGCGTCGGAGAACTCGCGAGACATGGCCATCTACCCCCTCGCCAGTGACGAAGCAACCAGCCAGGTGCTCATAAGCTACCCAGCAGGCTGGTTGCGAAC
>DAHWQF010000535.1 GCA_027334785.1 Acidimicrobiaceae bacterium | reverse complement strand
GGCCGTCTTACGGGACATCTGTAGGTCCTTGGTCCCGAAGGGGCGTCGTTTCACAGCAGCCCCACAGTTCCTCTGGGGTCATGCCATTGATGGCTAACACGTTCCGCAACGTCCCTTTTTCCATGTCGCGTCCAGCGTGTACGGGTACGGCGACAGTCCGCCCATCGGGATGGCGCATCACGTGGTGGCTACCGCTTATTCGCACGACATTCCGTAGAGGCTGGGACTGTCACCCAGGTCACGCTCGTCACCTCACCTGCACCGAAAAGCCCCGCGCTGCCCAAGAAGCGTCGTTGAAACAGCCTTTTTTGTGCAAAACGCACGCGCGCTAAGTAGAATCGTACATATGTTTGACCTTGCTCAGGCTGTCGCCGGCACCGCCGGCCAGGGCCTCTCGGACCAGGAGCTAGAGGACGAAATATGCGCCCACGGCGCCCGCTTGGCGGCGGGCGAGTGCCACCTCGTCATGCTGGTGGCCGAGATGGACAGGAGGGGCACCTGGTACGGCCCGGGGCTCAAGTCCATGGCGCACTGGCTCAACTGGCGCCTCGGGACCTCCCTCCACGCCGCCCGGGAGCAGGTCCGGGTGGGGAAGGCACTGCGCAACCTGCCGCTGCTCCGGGCGGCGTTCGCCTCGGGCGAGCTGTCCTACTCCAAAGCCAGGGCCCTGAGCCGGGTGGCCACGCCAGCGACCGAGGAGGCGTTCGTGTACATGGCCCGCTACACGACGGCGTCCCAGCTCGAGCTGATCGTGCGTTCGTACAGGAAGGCAGACCCCGACGAGGGCAAAGAGGCGATGGAGCGCTACCGCTACCGACGCTGGTTCCGGTCGCGCACCGACGAAGACGGCATGGTCCTCGTCTCGGCCCGCCTCACCCCCGAGGATGCGGCCGTCGTGCTGACAGCCGTGGAGGCGGCCAGGGAGGCGGCCTGGCGCGCCGCCCGTTCGGGCGGCGAGGGCGCCGAAAATGCCGCCGGCGCCAGAGGCGAGGACGAGGGCACGCCGGCCCACCCGGCTGGCGCCGAGAGCGATGTCGGTGCCTTTGAATACGAGAGTGCCGACCACGACGGCGGTCCCGAGGCAACCGGAGACGTCCCCGCGGGGACGCCAACCGGAGCCGGCAGCGCCCGTGCCACGAGCCTTGGCGGGCCCGCCGGCGAGCTTCGGCCCCACTACCTTCAGCCCCGTGAGCTTCAGCCCGGAACGGGCTGCGGCTCGGAGCACGTCCCCGCGGGGATGCCCGAGGAAGGGCGTCGGGCCGAGCCCGCCAGCGTGTTCGACTTCACAGGCTGGGACAGCCGCCCCGTCGGCTGGGACGACGACTTGGGTGAGAGCGCCGGGTGGGGCGACGAGGAGGCGGGGGCGGCGCCCAGCGCCGGCACCCTCGCCGCCAGGGAAGCCTACGAGGAGCGCGAGCTCGCCATGGCCGACGCCTTGGTGATGGCCTGCGAACAGTACCTGGCCAGGGGCCCAGACCGAGAGGGCCGGGCCGGCCCGCCCGTCACCGTCGTGGTGCACGTGGACGAAGAGGTCCTGAAAGACCCCTCGGCCGAGGGCTGTGCCCGGGCGGAAGGGGTGGGGGCGATCACCTCCCACACCGCTCAGCGCCTGGCCTGCAGCTCTGCCATGGAGCGCATCGTGTTCAGGGCCAACGGCTCGGTCGAGCCGGCCGGGCGCACAGGCCCGGTCCCCGAGAAGCTGAGGCGCGCCGTGCTCGCCCGCGACGGGGGCTGCCGCTACCCCGGCTGCACCCAGCGCAGCTACGTGGACGTCCACCACGTGGTGTTCCGCTCGCACGGGGGCCCAACGGTGGCCTCGAACCTTTGTTCCCTCTGCCGCTGGCACCACAGGTTGGTCCACGAGGCGGGCTACAGCCTGGAGATGAGCCCCGCCGGCGAGGTCACCGTGCGGGGTCCTGATGGCTGGGAGGTGCCGGCCTCGCCGGCGCCGGTCCGCCCCGTCGACCTCGACCTCGCAGCCGGGCAGGAAAAAGGCGGCCTCCACGTCGGCCCGGGCACGCTCGGCTACTCCGGCGAGAGCTTCGACCTGGGCCTCACCATCGACGTCCTCCTCCAAGCGGCGGGCAAGCTCGGCTAGGCGGAAGTCTGCGACCAGCATCCGTCCACCCGGGCGCGTCAGTACATCTCGGCGAAGGCGATTGGACGCGCCGCTGGGGGTATGTGGTGGATCGCCAGCGTGGAGGTCACGACGTCGAACGAGCGGTCCGGTAGGTCGAGGTCTTGGGCCACGCCGACGACAAACGTGCAGTTCTGCGGGGCCGTTTTGCGTAGCTGATGGTCGGACTGGAGGGGTCGACGCCGGTCACCTGGCCGTTCGGTGTGACAGTACGGAATCGATTTCAGAGTCGAGGGGCACCCCTTTTAGGTCGAACACGACCGCTCTGATCACCTCTGCAGCCTGGCGCCCCATGACTGGCCGATAGCGGTCGGGTGAGGGTCCTAGCGGACCGGCGGGGGACGACCTTCCAGGCTGGCAGACAGAGCGGGGTCCCACCCGCATGAGGCGCAGGAGTGCTTGACAGCCGACCGGGCGAAAAGGAGAGCCGTTCGATTCGGATCGTCGGACGCAACCACGTCGTCCCAGTCCAGGATGAACTCGCCGAGGCTCGGTTCCCACCTAGCCGCTGAGGGTTCGAGGTCCGCTTGCCCGTAGGTAGGGGGTGCGGGGTGGGCGTAGGCGTAGAAGGCGGCCCGGGGGTAGCGCTGGTCGCCCGGCCACCAGCCAATGGCGATCTCTTCGGCGTCCATCGCGTTCCGCCTGATGAACTCCGACGATCCGG
>DAHWQF010000534.1 GCA_027334785.1 Acidimicrobiaceae bacterium | reverse complement strand
CTGCTCGCCCCCGAGCTCGGGGACGACCGGGCCGCCTGGCTCGCCGAGCGGAAAGACGAGCTCGACGACGGCGACATACCGGCGATCCTCGCCGCAGCGAGAGCACTCGATGTCCCCGCCAACAAGACCAACGACCTCGGCACAGCACTGGGGTACTTCGAGAACAACGCAGCCCGGATGCAATACAAGGCGTTTCGAGATGCCGGCCACTTTGTCGGATCAGGATCGGTTGAAGCCGGGTGCAAAGCTGTGGTCGCCCAACGGCTCAAGCTCTCCGGCATGCGCTGGAGCGTACGGGGCGCTACCGGAATCGTCACGCTGCGCTGCCAGGAAGCCAGCGGGCGCTGGGAAGAAATCTGCCATCGGCCCCGCAACCAGACGAGCGTGGCCTGACCCCGCTACCTACAAATATGTCGCACACCCAGCTTGGCTTGTCCCCCCGCTAGACCCGTCCGGGCACAATTTCGACGGCCCGACCGGTGCAGCGTCCAACGGGCCGGACGATGGCGGGTTTGCTAACCGGTCGACGGCCCTTTTGGCTATAGCCGAACGGCTACACACCTGACGACACCCCGCGCTATGAACAACTCGCTCAATAAACGCCCCTGCGTGGCACGGTCAATTCATCGGTAGCCCAAAGAGCACAGCCGCTCTGCCGAAGCAACAGTAAAGAGGCCTACGGATGAAGGTCTCTCGTAGTACGGTAACCGCGGCGGGAGGAGCGGTGCCCTCCCAGGAGCCCCGACGGCGCGTGGTCATAAGGCACCCCACTTTCGCAAAATGCGCGTACCGGCGCACATGGGGGCGAGGTGACCGCAAGACGAAGTAGCCAGCCCGAAATGGGGTATATAATCTGCCTCGGCCGGCATCTCCCACCGGACGGGGCAGAAAGGAGTCTCCGTGGGCGCGCCTACACTCTTCGGAACGCCCTTCGGCTGATCCTACAACAGGACAAGCCCTGTGCTCGGACGGCTCAAGGCCCGTTCCGGGACGGCAGGTTCCTAGTGATAGACAATCAAGTCCAGACGCCCAGTTCTTGCGCCTAGCCCACTTGGACGGGCCGAAGGCCGGAAGGCCTGCACGCGCAGTTGCGTGACTCGGCGCACGGAGCTGGGGGACAATAACTACCGGTGGCGGTTGCGTGATACGCCCGCGACGGCCCCTGAGCGAAGAGGCCGCCCATATGTCATTGCCCGATGGCGCTCAACGGCACTTGTAGCGCAAAACAAACGGAAGGGACGTGAGAAAACGGTTGCTTAGTCTCAGTACATTACGATGCTTGGGCCTACCCCAAGATGAGCAGGAGGCCGGTCCATGTGCCATACCGCTTCGGGACAAGAAGCGGTTGAACAGCCATCAGAACACGGCACGCTGTACTCCTCCTCCTCTCGTGGTCGCCGCGGTCGGCGGCTCATGGCCCGATGGCCCCGCCTACGACACCAGCGCCGGCACCGAAGTCGTAAAGGTCTTCGAGTGTGCGGCACTACAGGACGTTTACGCTCTCGCTCGGCAGGGACCGCTCGACCTACTGATCGTGCCTCCCGGTACACGTCCGGCCGAACTGAGGCTTTTCCAAGAGCGCTTCCCGCCAACCTTCGGCGTGCTGGTCCGTCCACTTGACGACGACCCCGACGGCCTGGCGGCCGCTGCGACATTGAGAGCCGACGGCTACGCTCTTGCCCAAGAGCCGCTCACTCGACTGCTAAGCGAGATGCTCCGAGGATCCTGCCCGATGCCAGTACTGATGCGCCGGTGGCTACTCGAGCACCAACAGGTCGCTGCCAGAGGCGCGTGCCCCCTGTCAACACGCGAGATGGACGTACTCCGTCTCGTCGCACACGGGCTTTCCAACCGCGAGATCGGCCGGGTGCTTTCGCTGACCGACTCCTCGGTACGCGAGAACGTGAGGAGGATCCTATTGAAAGCCGGGGCCAAGAACCGTACCGAAGCTGCCACATATGCGCTGCGTCTCGGGTACATGCAATGACCTCCCGCCAATGACGAGCCGACTGGGCGTGTGCTCGGAGCACCTGGACCGGGGGCGCTTTGTTGAGAAGGGCCGGGCAGGAGCACCGGTACCAAACCACGGGGCCTGCTCGTCAGGGGCCTGCTCGTCATAGGTCGAGCCCAGGGCCGTCCCGCCCCCTGCCCGGTGAGCGCCCGAGGGGCCTCTCGAAGAGAGCCCGGTGACGGTCGCGGAGCAGGTAGGCGTCCCTCGCCCGGTCGGCGGCTGCGACCGCCCCGGGGGACATCGACTCGACGGCCCGGGCGCGCTCGGCCCTGGCGCGCATGATCTCCTCCAAGGCACGCTCCGCCGCCTCCACGAGGGGCCTCTGGCGGGCCCGGTGGGCCGCTTCTATCGCGGCCCACGAGCGCCGTTTGGCCACGGCGTGCTCGTGCCTGGCGGCTTCTTCGAGCGACGCCCTGGCACCCTCCATGTGCACGCCGGCGGCCCGGGCGACCCTGGCACGGGCGAGCTCGCCGGCGAGCGAAGACACGGCATTGTCCGACCAGGCGGGACCGGGGAGCTGTCGCGCCTCCCAGCGTCGGCTCAGCTCTTCCAGGTGGGCCCTGGCCGCCTCGACCTTGGCTGCCCTCCGCCCGAAGGCACCGGGCCGGGCCTCCACCACCTTCGCGTCCTCCCTGGCGGCCGCCATGTCGGTAAGCGCTGCGCTCTCCATCGCCGGCAGCCGGGACCGCTCGGCCTCCGCCGCTTGCCTGTGGGCCTCGGCGGCCGCCCGGGCCCCGGCTGCGGCCTCAAGGTCGGCCCGGTCGCGGCGGGGCGCGTCTTCGAGGGAGGC
>DAHWQF010000533.1 GCA_027334785.1 Acidimicrobiaceae bacterium | reverse complement strand
GAAAATAGAAGAGCAGGGTTTCCCGGTGACCATAGCGGTGGGGCCACACCCGTCCCCATCCCGAACACGGAAGTTAAGCCCACCAGCGCCGATGGTACTTGGGGGGCAGCCCCCTGGGAGAGTAGGACGTCGCCGGGATATTCGTACAGAGCCCGTGCCCTGGCGGGGCACGGGCTTTTTCGCGTCCGGGGCGGCTAGCGTGACGCGCATGGCTAGTGGCTTTGGCGGCGGGAGGGCTCGGCGCCCGAGGGGCGCAGCGGAAGGTCGCGCCGGACAAGGCCCGTCGAGCCGGGCCGGGCGAGCGCTCGGCGCACGATCCGGAAACGGAGAGAGCCGAGCGCGAAGTGGTGGCCTGGCCTCGGCTGGTGGCGGGGCCGGAGGCCGGCGGGAACGGCCGGGACCGGCTCGGTCGAGCCGCGCGCGGCGTGAAGGCGAAGGCTCCTGGGGCGAGGGACAGGCTCGACGGACCGGGGCACCGAGCCGGCGCTCGGCGGGCGCCGGCCGTGATATCGCTGACCGCGACCGGCGCTCGGCGGGCGCTCCGCGTGACAGGGCTGAGCGCGACCGGCGCTCGGCTGGAACTGCCCGTGGCATGGCGGACCGGCGCTCAGCGGACGGTGGCCGCGGTGGGGGTCGCGAGCCCAGGTCCCAGGCCCCTCGCGGTACCGGGCGCGATACCACTCGCGGTCCTGGGCACGAGCGCTGGTCCGAAACGACGAGCGGAACTGGCCGCTCGCGCCCGCCCAAGGCCGCCTGGGGCAAAGGTGACGAGCGTCCTAGGCGACCTCCTGTTCGCACCGGCGCTCGGCGGGACCAGATCGGGCGCGAAACGGTCTCCGGGCCGAGAGCTGGCAGTACGACCATAGGCGGAGCGAGCAGAATTGCTCGACCTCGCCCTTCGCAGCCTAAGGAGCGCTCAGTACCCTCAGGGTGGGGGAGCGTCACGCGGCGAGGAGCAAGGGAAGTCGAACGCTCAGGCTTCCACCCTCGCGCCTCACGCCTCCGGCAAGAGACGCCGCGGGTCAGCGGAGCGGCGGTGGCCGTGCCATACAGTGCAGAGCCGGGTCCAGAGCCGGGTCCCGTGCCTGTTGGGCCGCCGGTACCGCGTGAGGTGCTTCGGGTCGCGCGTCGGCCCGCGCCTGCGGAGGGTGCACGGCGGGGCGAACGCCTGCCTGATCATGGCGGGCAGGCGCCGGCCACAGGGCTCAAGCGTGGCACGCGGCCGGCCGAGCGCCGAGGAGCCGCGCCAGCGTGGAAGCCGCCCGCCATCGGGCCGGCGAAGAAGCGCCAACCGGTACGGGCCCGGCTTGCTGGGCCCAAGGGCAAGGGCCGAACGCGAGCGCGCGGGGTAGCCGACGACCTGCCAAGGCTTATGGCCGCGAGGCTCAGTGAGGCGGCTGAAGCCTACGCCGCGGACCGCTACCTGGACGCACTGAGGTTCTGCCGGGACCTGGTCCTCCGCGCACCTGGGTCGGCTTCGGTGAGAGAGCTCCTCGGGCTCACTTATTACCGGCTCGGCCGTTGGCGCCTCGCCATTCGCGAGCTCCAGGTCCACCACGAGCTTTCCGGGAGCTACGACCAGTACCCCGTTATCGCGGACTCCTATAGGGCCTTGCAGCGTTACGACGACGTCGAAGCGGTCTGGTTGGAGCTTCGGCAGGCTTCACCAAGCAGCGAGGTCGTGGCCGAAGGCCGCTTGGTGGCCGCCGGCGCCATGGCCGACCGCGGCGACCTGAGTGGTGCTTTCAGGCTCCTCGAACCGTCGCTCCGGCGCACGAAGCCGCGGCAGCACGACCTACGCCAGTGGTACGCCTTGGCCGACCTGTACGAGCAGGCAGGTGAGCTGCCGAGGGCCAGAGAGCTATTTGCACGCGTTGCGTCGGCCGATCCCGGGGCCTACGACGTGAGCCAGCGTCTGGCCGCCCTCGGCTAGCGCTGCTTGGCTGAGCTCAGTTCTGCCGAGGTAACTCACGGACGCGCTGCAAGCTGACTAATGTGCGCCGGCGGAGGCCCACATTTGCGAGAGATCGGCGCGTTTTCGCGCCAGAAACTGTTGGATGTGGGCCTTACAAGTTCAGATCTGCCGGTTTTTCGCGCGGTCGTGGCCCAAGGTCATTGATTAGAGGCGCTACCTGGGAGGGGCAGCACAAGACCGTCCAACCCGAGCGTTCGGCGGTGGCCGTCGCACTCCCCTGGTTGCCGTGCGTCGCTGGTGAAACTGCCTGGAGCCCCGCCGGCGTGAAGATATGGAGGCCCGCCAGCCCGATAGGGCGCCCGCCCGCCAGAGGCCTAGGCCCGCCTGATGGCTAGGCCCGCCGGCGTGGGCCCGCCGGCGTGAGCCCGACTCTCGCCGGCGTGGGCCCGCCGGCGTGGGCCCGCCGGCGTGAGCCCGCCGGCGTGAGCCCGCCGGCGTGAGCCCGACTCTCGCCGGCGTGGAGGTCAGGTAGGAGCGCCCGTCGCCCCCGCGCTCGTCGTTTGTTGGGCGACCACGAGCTCCTCGAGGAGTTGGGCGACGCCGTCCTCCTCGTTGGAAGCCACCACCCGGTCGACGATGGCGAGGACCTCCGGCAACGCGTTTGCGGGCGCTGCTGAGCGGCTGGCCCAAGACAGGAGCGGTAAGTCGTTGTAGTAATCGCCGACGGCCAGGACCTCGCCGGGGTCTATCCCGAGAAGCTGGCACAGGCGGCCGGTGCCGTAGGCCTTGGAGATCCCCTCCGCCGCTATCTCCACCCAGTCGAGCCCGGACGAGGTGAGCGAAAAGCCGCCGGCATAGCCTGAGCGGCCGTCATTGAGGTGCGCGAT
>DAHWQF010000532.1 GCA_027334785.1 Acidimicrobiaceae bacterium | reverse complement strand
CTCCCCCGTCCCCTTCCTCGCCCGCCACAACAACGACCACGGTGCCCCCGGCTTCTACGACGACGACTACGACTGCCCCGCCGCCGCCGACCCTCACCTCGTCCGCTTCGACGGTGCAGGAGGCAGAGTCGAACAACTGGTCCGGCTATGCCGTCACCGGGCCACAGCCGTACACTTCGGCCACAGGCACGTTCACGGTGGCCGGGCTCACTTCCTCGGACACCTGTAACCAGATGACCGGTGAGTGGGTAGGCATCGACGGGGTCAGCAGTTCTGGCAACCCCGACGCCTGGCTCATACAGGCTGGGGTGGGCGTGTACGTGAACAAGTACGCCAACGGCCAGTGCGAGCCCAGCAACACCTACGGCGTGTACCCGTGGTGGGAAGTGATCACGCCCAACGGTGCGCCGCCGGCCGCTGCCATCATCAACTGGGACCAGGGCCCGCTCTCGGGCTCACCGGCCACGGTCAACATCGGGGACCAGGTGACAGTCACCATCGGCCAAGTGGCCGACAGCGCCTGCTCCCCGGCCACCGAGTGCTGGCAGATAGAAGTCACGGACGACACGACCGGCGGCGTGTACGTGACCGACCAGCCGTACGCCGGCCCAGGAGCATCGGCCGAGTGGGTAGTCGAGAACCCCGACCAGACCTCGAACCCCAACTGCCCGGCCTACAGCTACCCCAACGAGACCCTGTACCTCTGCCCGCCCGCCGACTTCTCGCCGGCGGTGCAGTGGAGCGGGCTCTCGGCCACGCCGAACGCGGCCTCGGGGTGGACGGAACTGTCCATGACCATGCCGGGGTGCTCGGGGAGCTGCCAGGCCGTCTACCAGCCCTCAGCCCTGGCGACTAACCCCAGCCTTGGGTTCAGTGTGAGCTACGAGGCACCGGCCAACCAGGCAGTAATAGTGGACGCCCCCTTGGTGCACACTGTGGCGTCGAAGGCGGCGGCTCCAGCTCGTCGTAAGACAATCCCCTGAGCACAATTTACTGGTCGCTGGGCGGTGTACCTCTTGGGTGCCGATACCTTCGTACGAGACTGAGCGAGGGCGCGAAGTGGCTCAGGCGCACAAGCGCTATATGTCCAGGTCACTAGGTCTCGTACAGAGAAAAAGCCGGGAGGGAGATAGCCACAGCGGGCAACCGTGTGAGCGACAGCCCCAACCGGTGGTTGGTCGCGTGCGTTTGTGCGGGGGCTAAGCCTGTCGTCAACGGGGCCCAACAGTTCGCCTTTTTCTTGCGATCGGTGGCCCGGCGTCGGCCCACCCCACATCCACGCATGGAAACGCCACCGGCACCGACAGTCGTGGAGTTGGCCGAGGCAATCTTGGGAGGCAACGTCCTTGTGATCTTGCAGGAACACGGGCGGGTACCGCCGACCTGGGCCTATATCAACCTGTTCGCCCACAGTGACCGGTCTTGGTTCGAGCGAGTCAGAGACCATAATGCGTCGCGCCATCCCCTGAGCGCGTGGGGCACCGTTGTTTTTGACTTGATCGAGGACATTTTGGCTGTCTTCCGTACTGAGGCAGAGCTCCGCAACGCACAGCACAACGCGCTCATACCACTTGAGCTCGCTGTGTGGGGTGGTGTTACGGGACACGCAATTTGATCACGGGAGCGGCAGGGCGAATGATGACGAAATGGCCATTTTGTGGTCATTGGGGGTGCCGCCGGCGTGGTTACGTTGTCGTGTTTGGCCGGGATAAGGCCGCGCGCGACCAGAGGGGGTGACGGCTTCAGCCGGGTGGCACCGGCCCGAGGAGGCGACCGCGCGAGACTGCCACGACGATGTCCCAGGGTTCGGCGACAGGCCCGAGGGCACGTATGAGGGCGCTAGCCGCCAGGCCGAGGGCCTCCATGGCAGAGGCGAGGGGCGTTGGCCTTGGGGCCACCGAGTCGAGGCGCGCGTCGGCAGCAAAGGCAACCTGCAGGGCTACCCGAGCGACGTAGCTGGCAGCCGAGGTGGCGGCGCGAACCCAGCCCCGCACCGTCGTGGGAGGGAGGCCGAGGCAATTGGCGATCTTCCTGTGGCCGGCGCCGGACGCCTTGGCGACAAGCGCCCCGACCACCACCTGGGCGGTGTCCCTCCGCCGTGGCAGGCACCAGCCCGGGAGCACCACGTGGGCAGACTTGCAGGACCGGCAGCGTGCCCGGCGGGGCTTCAGCTCCACGGCCGTGCCAGCGACGCCACGGAGCTTCCGGGGCCTGGCGTAGCCCCAAGGCGCCAAGGGCCCCCCACAGCGCGTGCAGCACAGCTGCCCAGCCCGCAATTGGGCAAGCGCGTCCTCCTCGTTCGCCACGACCAGCACAAAAGACCACCTCTTGATAATCGTCCGCCCAAGGCACTGGGGGGAAGGGCGTGTTCGTGTTGCAGCCTCGCGGCCAAGAGGTTGTGAACGCAACCGGCAGGCCGCTGAGTACGACGATGCCTTCGGCCAGCTCTGGGGCAGCGACTGCCACGATGACCACGGTTTGTCACCAATTTCAGTGCCGCTCTCTCACCCGGCCGTGATCATTCAGCGAGTCGTATAACACTGCGTCACGACTAAGGCGACGCCCGTGGTGGTCGGGAACAGCGGGTCCTCTGGGCTGCCTTGGCGCTCGGCCAGCCAGGCCCGGAGCACCGCCACGGTCTGTGGCAAAAGGGGCGTGCAGCGCTGCTTTCTGCCTTTTCCTTCGCAGCGGACATGGGCTCCGCGGCCGAGCTCGACGTCCCCACAGCAGAGCCCCGTGACCTCGGAGACCCTGAGCCCTGTCTGCACGGCCAGGAGCAATAGGGCATGGTCCCGCCTTCCCACC
>DAHWQF010000531.1 GCA_027334785.1 Acidimicrobiaceae bacterium | reverse complement strand
GTCCGACCCGGTAATGAGGGGCCTGGTGAGCTTCGTGTTCGTGGGCTTCGGTGTCTTCGTCTCCCTCACAACCTGGGCACAGCCATTGCTACAACCTGCCGGTGTGGACGCCAGGCAGTCCGACACCCTGCTCACGTTCATGGTGTTGGGAGGCGTAGCCAGCTCCGCACTCGTGCCGCCTTGGGTGGCACGAAGGGGGTGGCAGCTGCCAGCCCTCCTCGTGGGCGGCGTAGTGACGATAGCTGCCTGCTCCGTCCTGGCGTGGGTGCCGGGCCTCATGAGCGCCACAGTCAGCCTTTGCCTCGTTGGCGTATTGCTCCTGCCGTGCCTGCCGGTCATGCTGGAGGTCGCGGAACGACGCTGCGGGGAGGGCGCGGCGGCGGCCGCCGGGCTCCTCTGGCTCGCGGGTCAGGCCGGCGGCATCGTGGTTGCTGTCCTCTCCGGATTCGCAGAGGGGACGCCTTGGCTGGCTTTCGCGACGTTGGCCGCCGTGCTTGCCCTAGCCGCTCCCATGGCCCGCCGCTTGCGCGGCCAACTGTCGGCCGTTGGCGCGGCCGGCGAAGCCCCCTAGCCCTGACCCTCTCAGCCGGCCAAACCGCAGCTGGGCTATCCAATCATGCTGAGAGGCCGGGAGCCGAGGTCTTCCTAGCCGCCGCCCCTTTCCAGCGAGCGAACGTCGGTGCCAAGCGTTCGTGCGCCATCGGGTCGGGTTCCACCTTCTCGGTCCATTGGACCCCTTGGCCAGGGCTACCCTGGATCCCCGCGGCCTGGCCGCCGAGGAGGGCGGCACCCCGGGCGGAAGCGTTGGGGTCGTCTACGACCAACAGCGTCTTCCCGAGGACGTCACAGAGGAGCTGCCGCCACGTGACGCGGAGCGTGCCACCCCCAGCTAGGTACATAGAAGAGGCCGCCTCGAACTCTGGCAGGCTCTCGGCTGCTTCAGCGATGGAGAACGCCACTCCCTCGAAAACAGCACGAAAGACGTCCGCTCGGTCGTGCGCCAACTCAAGGCCTGAGAAGCCCGCTGTCGCCGTGCTGTCCATCGACGGCGACCTGGCCCCGGCAAGGTGAGGGACGAAAAGGACCCCGCGAGCACCCATCGGCGCAGCGTCAAGCAACTGATATGCCTCTTCCCATGTCCCGCAGAACGTCTCAAGGACCCACGACAGCGCGACCCCTACAATTTGCACGGCAGCTAGCGCGTACCACAGATCCGGCTCGGCAGCGGCAAAGACGTGGTAGCGACGCCCCGGGTCGGAGTCGGGCGTGTGCCGGAGCGTGACCACCTGGGCGGCCGAGCCCACGGTGAGCTGGATAGGCCCAGCGGTAGAAAGGCCCGTCCCGACCAAGGCTGCCGCGGTGTCAGACGCGCCGAAGGCGACAGGGGTCCCTGCGGGCAACCCGAGTTCGTTGGCGGCCCTCATCGCCAGCGGCCCTGCCGTGGTTGCGGCCTCTCCGAGAGGTGCTAGAAGTGACGGTGGGAGACCGAGGCCTGTCACCACCGGCAGGGCCCAATCGTTCGCGGCCAAGTCGAAAAGGAGAGTGCCCGACGCGTCGCAGGGCTCGCTCCCCACCTTGCCGACCAGGCGCAGGCGCAGCCAGTCCTTTGGCTGCAGGGCCCAGGTCGCCCGCCGGAGCACCTCTGGCTCGTGGGAGGCCAGCCAGTGCAGCAGCGGCCCCGCCATCCCGGGCACCAGGGGGTTGCCCAGCACCGAGAGCACATCGGGCGGAAGCGCCCGGTAAGCCTCGAGATCTGCTTGCGCGCGCCGGTCGAGCGAGATAATTGCCGGCCGCAGGGGCTCGCCGTAGGGACCCGAGAGCACCACGCCATGCATCTGGCCCGATAGCCCAATCGACCCGATCGGTACCTTAACACCGGTGAGGGCCTCCTTGACGGCGCAAACGGCGGACCGCCACCAATCCTCTGGATCCGACTCCACCCACCCTCGGCGCGGCTCCGAAAGATGGACGGGGGCAGACGCAGCACCCAGTTGAGTGCCCGCCTGGTCCAACACGACAGCCTTGGTCGAACCCGTCCCGAGGTCGATGCCGAGCAGGCAGGGCCTAGTGCCCATGCGCGTCGTCAGAGAGCGGGCCGGCGCCGCGGCCTCGACGCGCGCCTCACTTTTCACCTGGCGCAGTCCGGGAGCGCGTCGAGGTCGCCTTCACCACGCAACCGCACGATTCACGGTGGACGAAGACGCCAGGCAGTTGGGCCCGCTGCGGTTCTCGGTTACCGCCCTTGTCGGTCATGCGTCTTATCAACGCTTCAACAGCCTTGCTCGCGATCTGTGCTACAGGTTGGGCGACCACGGTCAGCCTCGGCTGGAAGACGTCTGCAAACTCCAGGTCGTCGTACGCAACAACTGCCATGTCATCGGGCACGCGCATGCCCCGTTCCCTCAGCGCCCGCAGCACCCCTATGGTCATGTAGTTGTTCCCCGACACCACGGCAGTAGGGGCGTCTTTGCGGCGCAAGAGCTCTCCGAGGGCGCGTTCGGCTGGGTCGGCAGCAGACTTCCCCGCGACGACCAGCTCGCGGTCGAGCGGCAGCCCCGCGCGCTCGAGCCCGAGTTCGTAACCCGCAATCCGCTCCGCGGTTGTCGGGACGCTTCGCAGGCCGCTCACGAGTGCAATCCGCGAGTGCCCGAGGGCAGCGAGGTGCTCGACCAGGCCCGCCATGGGCTCGACGTTCTCGACGCCCACCTGGTCGAAGCGCTCATCGACGAAGCGGTCGATGAGCACGGTCGGCACCTGCTCGTCAAGAAGCTTGTCGAGGACAGTCCGTTTGTCGCCTACGACCGGC
>DAHWQF010000530.1 GCA_027334785.1 Acidimicrobiaceae bacterium | reverse complement strand
AGGTAGGGCCGACGTCATGGTCTGCGGGGGCAGTGAAGCTGCCATAACCCCACTCGGCGTGGCCGGGTTCGCGGCGATGAAGGCTTTGTCGACTCGCAACGACGAGCCCGAGCGGGCCTCCCGGCCCTTTGACGCCGAGCGCGACGGCTTCGTGCTCGGCGAAGCGGCGGCGACGCTCGTGCTCGAAGAGCGCGAGTTGGCCCTGAGCCGCGGCGCCCCCATCATCGCCGAGCTCGTAGGCTACGGCGCCACCTCCGACGCCTACCACATCACCCAACCTCACCCCCGTGGCGATGGAGCCGTTAGGGCCATGTTTGCCGCGCTAACAGACGCCGGGTTGGTCCCTCGCGACGTCGGCTACGTCAATGCGCACGGCACCTCGACACCTCCCAACGACAGGATCGAGACGCTGGCGCTCAAGCGAGTCTTTGGTGAGCGGGTGCCGCCCGTGTCTTCCACCAAGTCCATGACCGGGCATACTCTCGGTGCGGCCGGCGCCCTCGAGTCGGTCTTCTCGATCTTGGCCATGCAAATGGGAGTTGCGCCGCCCACGATCAACCTCGAGCACCCCGACCCCGATTGCGACCTCGACTACGTGCCCGACCGGGCGAGGCCAATCGAGCTACGCTACGTGATGACAAACAGCCTCGGCTTTGGCGGTCACAACGCGTCGCTCATCTTCGGGCGCGCCCTAGCTGACGACGACCTGCCTCCCTCGCCGGCCGGGGGCCGCTGAGGCTCAGCCAAGGCTCAGCCGAGCTAACGGGGCCGAGCTAACGGGGCCGAGCTCACGGGGCCGAGCTCACGGGGCCGAGCTCACGGGGCCTGGTCACAGCCCTTGGTCGAAGCCCCGGGTCAAGACCCGGTCGAAGATCCGGTCAAGCCCCCAGGTCAAAGCGCCGGTCAAGACCCCAGGTCAAAGCCCCCAGGTAGCGGTCCCAGGGTGAAAAGCCCGGGGTAAGCAATGCGAATTCGGGCTGAACAGAGCTGAGCGCGGCTGAGCAACCTGTCCCCGTGGCTTGTTATTGGTGGATGGAGTGGCCTTCAGCCGGCGGCTGTCGCTAGTTTGCTGGTCCGGGCCAGCAGCAGCCTCAGACGAAGGAGCGGTACAGCTCGGCAAAGGCCGCCGTGGCGTCCACCAGCTCGGAGATCTCGACCCATTCGTCCACGGTGTGGGCTTGCGCGATCGACCCCGGCCCGCAGACGACGGCAGGGATGCCCGCTTGGTTGCGCAGGAACCGGGCGTCCGTGGTGAAGGTCATGCCGATCGTCGGGGGCTCTCGGCCTGTCGCAGACGAGACGCACCGGCGGACGAGCCCGGCGAAGGGGTGGTCCGGGCCCATCTCCGACCCCTCGCCGAAGTCGTGTACCTCCACCTCGTAGTCGACATCCGTGACCCCGGCTTCCTCGAGGCGCCGGCGGAGGCTCGCGACACTTTCTTCCAGGCTGGTGCCGGGCAAGAGGCGCCGGTCGAAGCCCACCCTGGCCAGCTCGGCCACGATGTTGACGGCGCTGCCGCCCTGGAGGGTGCCGATGTTCGCGGTCGGGCGGCCGAGCAGGGGGTGCTCGGGGTCGCCGAAGTCGGCGGCGTGGAGGGCCAGGGTGACCCGGGCGGCGCCCTCCAGGGCCGACACGCCCTCTCGGGGCCGGCTGCCGTGCCCTGGGCGGCCCCTAACCACGACCTCACCTTGGAGCAGGCCGCGCTCGGCCACCGATACCGCGAGCGAGGTGGGTTCGGGAACGAGGCAGGCGTCACCGTGGAGCAGGCCCGACTCCCAGAGCACCCGGGTGCCGAGACCGCCGCCGGCCTCCTCGTCGGCGACGAACTGGAAGACAATGTCGCAGGCCGGCGCTGACCCTGCCGCCTGGAGGGTGCCGAGCGCGCAGATGGCCGCGGCGACCCCCCCTTTCATATCTGCCGAACCACGCCCGTAGAGCCGGCCGTCTACCACGGCAGGTTGGAAGGGGCCACGCGACCAGCGCTCGGGGAGGGCAGGCACGACATCGGTGTGGCCGTTGACGACCAGGGTGCGCCGGCCGGCCCCCCCTCCGGTTGCCACGCGCGCCACGAGGGACAACCTCCCGGGGGAAGGTTCGACTTCGGACCATTCGGGATGCCAGGGGGCGAGGGCCTCGCGAAGGATGCCGGCGACGGCCCTCTCGTTGCCAGGGGGGTTCTCGGTAGCCACGGCCACGAGGGCGCTGGCCAGTTGCACCAGGCCCTCGGTATCGACGTGCTGGTGCAAAGGGCCCATCAGGCGAACTCAGCCGTCGTGTCCGAGCCCTCAGCACTGGGGTTGGAGGACTTTGCCCACACCATGGCCCCCATCTCGGCGGGTACCGCCAGGTCAGGGTGGGAGGGCACGACCCTCACCGTGAGGCCGTGCCGGCCGGCCTGGTCGGCGACGAAGCTGCCTTCCCAGAGCGTGGTGCCGGGGTTTTCGCGGGGGTTGCTGGTGCAGCGCATGGGCACCACCTCCCAGCTTGTCATCTCGTCCCCGGCGGAGAGGGGGCCGACGAGCAGTTCGACAGCGACGTCGCTCGTACTGAGCCGGCCCAGAGCGACTTCTGCGGTCACCGAGCGTGTGGCCCCGAGGTCGGTCACCGGTTCGATAGTGCTCGTGCCCACCGAGACAACGGAGACCTCGGGCCACGCCTCGCGGATCTTGGCCTTGAACGCCGCAAGCTCTTTAGCCCGAGCGAAGCGGTTGGCAGAGAGCGCCTGCGTCCGGGCCGCCATCGGCTCGTACATAAGCTCGACGTACTCTCGGAGCATGCGCGACGCCTGGACGCGTGGCCCGAGGGAGGCGAGCGAGTCCTTGATG
>DAHWQF010000052.1:7979-11980 GCA_027334785.1 Acidimicrobiaceae bacterium | reverse complement strand
GCTTTGGCCTCCCGTGAGCAAAGTTGACGGTCCCACCCGGGTGCGGGCAGGTGCCTCCTGGGGGTGAAGGGGGTAGGAAGAACACCATGGTCTCAGCCGCCGCCCTTCCTGAGCAGCCCGGAGGAGAGCCGGTCGAAAAGCAGTTCGACTTCATCGTGGTCTCCAACCGTTTGCCCATCGAGGCCAACCCGGCCGGGGGCGCACAATGGACCCCGAGCCCGGGCGGCCTCATTGCCGCGCTTCGGCCCGTCATCAGCGAAGCGGGCGGCGCTTGGGTCGGCTGGGCGGGGAAGCCGAGCCCGCTCCCAGGTACGGGCGGGGGATACGGTTCCTGCGACCGGCCGTGGTTCCAGGACGAGAGGGTGCCTGGTTGGGCGGACACGGGACAGCTGCAGGTAGTCGCGGAAGAACAGGCGCCGCTGGCGGTGCCGGGAGCCGACCTCGAAAACGAGCGCGTGCACGCCCTGCCCGTGCTACTCGACGAGGAGGAAGTCCGCGCCTACTACGAGGGCTTCTGCAACGCAACGCTGTGGCCGCTGTACCACGACGTAGTGGCACCGCCCGTCTACTCGAGACGTTGGTGGCATGCCTACGTCGCGGTCAACCAGCGCTTTTCGGCCGCGGTGGCGGCGCACGCCGCCCCCGGGGCGACGGTATGGGTGCACGACTACCATCTCCAGCTCATGCCCGCGATGTTGCGGGGCCTGCGTGACGACCTCGAGATCGGCTTTTTCAACCACATCCCGTTCCCTGCCCTCGACCTGTTCTCCCAGCTGCCCTGGCGCAGGGAGATAGTCCAGGGCCTACTCGGGGCGGACCTGGTCGGGTTCCAGACGCCTGACGGCGCCATCAACTTCCTGCGAGCCTGCCGGCGCTTCAACGGCTTCCGGACCCAGGGCTCCCTCGTCCACGTCGTGCGCCGGAGCGGTGAGCAGAGGACGGCACGAGTGGGGGCTTTCCCGATCTCGGTTGACGCCCGGGAACTGTCCAAGCTCGCCGAGAGCCCGGACGTGCGCCGGCGGGCCCAGCAGATCCGTGAGGACCTCGGCCAGCCCGAAGTTGTGCTGCTTGGGGTGGACCGCCTGGACTACACCAAGGGGCTCCTCCACCGCCTCCGCGCGTACGGCGAGCTCCTGGCGGAGAAGCAGCTCGGGCCACCGGACGCCGTGCTGGTTCAGATCGCGAGCCCTAGCCGGGGCGAGGTGGAACAGTACAAAAAGCTGCGCGAGGAGCTCGAACGCGTGGTCGGGGCCATCAATGGGGACTACAGCGCCGTTGGCCGTCCCGCCGTGCATTACTTGCACCAGAGCTTCCCCCAAGAGGAAATGGCAGCGATGTACCTGGCTGCCGACGTCGCCCTCGTCACGCCGCTTCGCGACGGCATGAACCTCGTGGCCAAGGAGTATGTCTGTTGCCGCCCCGACGGCGGCGGCCGCCTGGTCCTGTCCGAGCTGACGGGAGCCGCCCGCGAGCTGCGGGAGGCGTGGATCGTCAACCCGCACGACATCGACACCATGAAGAGCCAGGTGATGGCCGCAGTCGGCGCCGGCCGCGAGGAGGCTGCCTGGCGGATGCGCCGAATGCGCCGGCGGGTCTTTGTCCACGACGTGCACCGTTGGGCATCGGAGTTCCTCGGGGGGCTCATGATGGCCAGTCAGGAACGGAGCGGCTGAGGTGCCTCGCCGGCCGGCCCCTCCCACTCCAGACGAGGCGCCCCCAGACGAGGCGCCCCCAGACGATATGGCCCCGGGCGATATGGCCCCGGGCGATATGGCCCCGGGCGATATGGCCCCGGGCGATATGGCTTTGGCCGCGTTTGTCGAGCCCATGCTGGCCGCGTCACTGGGGGGCGCCGCTACACGCGCCGGCGGCCCTCTCAGGGGAGGCGGCGGGTCCTGGCTATTCGAGCCCAAGCTGGACGGCCTGCGCTGCGTGGCCGTTCGCAACGGCCGCGATGTAGGCCTCTGGTCGCGTAACCGCCTCTCGTTCAACGAGCGCTTCCCTGAGCTCGTGGCTGAACTGCGCAGGCTCCCGGCGAACAACTTCGTGCTGGATGGGGAGGTCGTTGCCCTTGTCGGGGGACTGCCCAGCTTCGCTGCCCTGCAGGAGGGGGGAGCAGGCCGGGTCGTCTACTGGGTGTTCGACCTGCCCTGGCTGCTCGGACGGGACCTTCGGGAACTCCCGGTCGAACAACGCAAGGCGCTTCTCGAAAAGGCGGTGCCCGAGAGCATGCACCTGCAGGTGGTGAAGCCGCTCTCGGGAGACCCCACCGCGCTCTTGGAGCGGGCCTGCCGGGAAGGCTGGGAGGGGTTGGTGGCCAAGCGCGCAGGCTCGCTTTACCGCAGTGGGCGCGGAGGCGAATGGGTGAAGCTCAAGTGCAATTGCCGCCAGGAGTTCGTGATCGGCGGTTTCACTTCCCCCATGGGGGCCCGCACGGGCTTTGGCGCCCTGCTGCTCGGCTACTGGCAGGACGGCCAGCTCGCTTACGCCGGCAAGGTCGGCACCGGCTTCACCGAAGCGACCCTGAGGCGGTTGTTCAAAGAGCTTCTCGACCTCGAGACCACTTCGTCACCTTTCGCCGCGCCGGTTGGCGAACGGGGGGCCCGTTTTGTCCAACCGCGGCTCGTAGCCGAGGTCGCCTTTACCAACTGGACGCCTGACGGACGTCTCCGCCACCCGAGTTTTCTCGGGTTGAGGCCCGACAAGGCGAGCTCGGAGGTGGTGCGCGAGGAGTGCGTGCCGACGCCCGCGGCCCGCTGACCAGCAGGTACAGTGGTCCTCGGAGGCCCGGCACTAGGCCCGGAAGCGACCCCTTCCAGGAGGAAAGAAACTGTCGAACACAAACGCCAAGGAGCAGGCCATCCTGCTCGAGGGCACCGTAGTGGAGTCGCTCAAAAACGCGACTTTCCGTGTGAAGACCGATAACGGCCACGAGGTGTTGGCTCACAACTCCGGCAAGATGCGCATGCACCGCATAAGGGTGTTGCCGGGCGACCGTGTCCAGGTCGAGATAAGCCCATATGACCTGAAACGAGGCAGGATCACCTACAGGTTCAGGTGAGGTGGCGGAGGGGCGGACGGGCTCACGGCCACTGTCCCCGCCCCGCCAGAAGTTCCCGGAGGGCGCTCGGGCGGTCTGTCATGAGGCCGTCCACCCCCAGGTCGAGCAGGCATTCCATTTCTGCGGGTTCGTCCACCGTCCACACGTGGACCTGAGCGCCCGCTCGGTGGCAAGTCCGGACGAAGGGGGCGTCGACCACACGCAAGCCCCGGTGGCTTATGGGTACCTGAACGGCCGAGGCCCTGGCCCAAACGAGCGAGAGCCCGGCGTACCTCGCTACCAGCAGGGCCGCCACACCCCAGCGGCTGGTGCCGGTGACGGTCGCGGGGCCGAGCGCGGCGCGGAGCCTGGCTATGCGCCACGCGGAGAACGCCGTTAGGAGGACGCGGTCCTGCGCCTTGGTCCGCTTTATCGCCTCGACCACGGGGACAGCGGCTTCGGGGCGCTTGACGTCGATGTTCCAGCGCAGCGCGGGCCAGGTCCCGAGCAGGTCCTCCAACTTCGGGACGGCGCTCCCGTCGGGAAGGCGGAGCCGAGAGAGCCGCTGCCAATCGGTGGCGCGAAGGAGGCCAGAGGAGCTGGTCAGGCGCTCCAGCCGAGGGTCATGGAAGGCCACGGGCACACCGTCGGAGGTGGCGCGCACGTCGGTCTCCACATAGCTGTAGCCGAGCGCGACGGCGTGCTCGAAGGCGGCCCAGCTGTTTTCCGTAGCCTCGGCCGACCCTCCTCGGTGGGCAAACGCGAGCGGGAGGGGATGGTCAAAGAACGCCCGCTGCCTCCTCACGCCGCCAGGGTACGCGCCTTGCACCGCCACCTGGTGTACCGTTTGGACGGTGGGTAGCATCGAGCTTTCGTCTGCGCGTCTCGTACCGACCCTTGGCTCGGACGGTTGGCTTTGCCGGTTCCCGAACGCTGTGCTGTGGGCGCCCGGGACCGGCCA
>DAHWQF010000052.1:0-7881 GCA_027334785.1 Acidimicrobiaceae bacterium | reverse complement strand
ACGGTACAGCGGCCCTGGTTGCGGCGTGCCTGTCTGCCAGCGACCCTACTGACCTGCTCGGGAGGGTGGGGTCGCGCCTCGCTGACCCGCGTGCAGAGCCGTGGCCGCCTTTCGCCATAGTGGCGGCGAGGGGTGATGACCTGGTCACGGTCGTGCACGGTCCCGTGGAAGTCGGGGTAGAAAGGGGAGGCTCAGAGGCCAAGCTGTTCGGTGGTGACGACGTAGGGTCGTGGCTCAACCGTCAGCTCCACGACGTGACTACGCTCCGGGCTGGTAAGCAGGGCGAAGTCGACCCTATTGCGGACTTGCGCGAGGGGGTGATCCGGGCGAGCGGCTTCCTGCTAGTGAGCGCAGAGCGAGCTGGCCAGCCGTGGGTGGCGCCACAAGGCGAGCCCGCGGCAGCCGGGGAGGCGAAGCGGCGCGAGAGCGGCCGCCAGTCGAGCCCGCCGCCGGCGCCTTTGTACGCCGAGGCCGAGAGCCCGACCATCGCCGAAGGGCTGGTCCCAGAGGCTGACTTCACGGTGGCCGAGGCCGCCCGGAGCTTCAACGCGCCAGGCCAGGCCGTGACGGTAGTCATGTCCGCCCTTGGCAAGCTGACCTGGGACAACGGTGAGGTCCACCAGCTTGTCGGCCCCGTGCTGATCGGGCGCGACGTGGTCGGCGACGAAGCCGTTGTCTCCGGGGAGTTGGCGCCCATGGTGCCCTCGGGCCAAAACGACAGCATGTCCCGAGTCCACGCCGAATTGAGGGCGCGCGAGGGCGAACTTGTAGTGGTCGACCGGGTCTCCACCAACGGGACGTTCATCTGGGACGAGCCGGCCAAGGCTTGGCAGCGCCTGGCAGCCGGCGAGCCCCATGTCGTGCGTACAGGCACCGTACTGGCCTTCGGCGAGCGCACGGCTACCTTCGAGGCGTCCTAGGCCCTCTCCCTGGGCCCTCTCCCTGGGCCCTCTCCCCTAATCACTGAAGCTTCCCTGAATTAGAGGGCGGCCGTCCCACCCGCGTCGTAGGGTGGCTGGTATGGCCGACCAGGAGCACTTCGCCGAGCAGGCGATGCCCTTCATGGGTTCGCTCTACAGCGCGGCGCTGCGCATGACGCGCAACCCGTCAGACGCGGAAGACCTCGTACAGGAGACATACCTGAAGGCCTACCGGGCCTTCGCCTCGTTCCAAGAGGGCACCAACTTGAAGTCTTGGCTGTACAAGATCCTCACCAACACTTTCATCAACTCGTACCGCTCCCGACGGCGCCGCCCAGCCGAGACCGACCTCGATGACGTGGAGGACCTCTACCTTTACCGGCGCCTCGGTGGGCTGGAGGGAGCCTCTGCCGGGCGCAGCGCGGAGGACGAGGTGCTCGACCAGTTCAGCGAGGCCGAGGTCAAAGCCGCCGTCGAAGCCCTGCCCGAGACGTTCCGCCTCGTCGTGGTGCTCTCCGACGTGGAGGGCTTTTCCTACAAGGAGATCGCCGAAATCCTCGATATCCCGATCGGGACGGTGATGAGCCGCCTGCACCGGGGAAGAAAGGCGCTGCAAAAGACGTTACACAAGTTTGCCGAGGAGCACCGGCTTGCGGTGCCGGCAGACGTGCCCTAGCTGCGAAGCGTCAGAGGATCCAATGCAACCGGACGACAACCCGACCGACAGCGCCGCGAGCAGCCCAGGTAACGAGGCCAGGATGCTCGACCCCTGCCAGGACGCCATCGCTACGCTTTACACGTACCTCGACGGGGAGCTCACCTCTGAGCGGCGCCAAGAGATCAAGCACCACCTAAATGAGTGCGCCCCTTGCTTCCGCGCGTTTGGTTTCGAGGCCGACCTGAAGGCCTTGGTCGCCTCCAAGTGCCGCGACGAGGTGCCCGAGTCTCTTCGCCGGCGGGTAGCCGACGCCATAGGCACCCCTGATGCCCGCTTCTGAGCGGGGAGGTATAAACCTCCCCTTGAAGGGGTACATGGGTGGCAGCACTAGCCGGGAAGGAAGTTCAGCCACTAGACGTTGGAAGGTGCTATGAGCGAACGATCACTCGGAGGACAGGCCCTGAGCGGTGGCGAAAGGCCGTCGAAGTCGTTCGGCCGGGGGCGGACTTGCCGGCACCCCGGGTGCAACACCAGGCTCTCGATGTACAACAACGGCAAGTACTGCTTCCAGCACGAGCCGATCTCTGTGCCGAGGACTCGCGGGCGCAAGATCGCCTGAGTGTCGTTGCCTGAGCGTTCCCGTTTCAGGCGCGCTGGCCTTTGACACGCGAAAGCGCGAGTTCCCGAGCCAACCTCGTCCCACTCCCAATAGGCTTTAGCCATCACGTCCTCTTACGCCATCACACCGACAGAACCTGTCCCCGCGCCGGCAAGCCCCATCTCATGGGAACTGGCGGAGCGCACCGCAGTACGCGTCGCCTCTCGCCAGCCCTGGATCCCACCGGGGAGGTTGGCGGTGCTCGAAGAGGACTTCGCCGAGCTGACTGCCGAGGCAGAGGAAGTGGTGTCTGCGGAGACCGGCCTGCGTTCCCTGGCGGGGCCGGCGCGGGCTCGCGTGACGGACAGGCCGGGCTGGGTGGCTGCCAACGTCGCTTCCACCCAGCGCTTGATGCGGCCCTTGGCCAAGAAGCTCGCCGAAGTCATGTCGAAGCCAGCTCCGATGCTCGGCCCGGTCGCGCTCCGCCTCCCGGCGCAGCTTTCCCGCAACCTGGCCGGTGTGCAGCTCGGCGCCCTGCTCGGGTGGATGTCAACCCGAGTGCTCGGCCAGTACGACCAGCTCCTCATCGAGGAGGAGTCGCCCGATGACCAGGACATCGTCTACTACGTCGGCCCCAACATCATCGAGTTGGAGGACCGCTTCGGTTTCGAGCCCCGCCAGTTCCGGCTGTGGATCGCGCTGCACGAGGTGACCCACCGCCTCCAGTTCACCGGCGTGCCTTGGCTCCGTCCTCACTTCCTCAGCCTGGTGGCCTCGCTCGTCGAGGGGGTCGACCCCGACCCGAGGCGCCTCCTCGAGGCCCTGAAGAGGGCGGCAACAGAGGTGCGCGAGGGCCACAACCCCCTAGACGACGGAGGTCTGGTGGCGTTGTTCGCTTCGCCCGGCCAGCGCCAGGCGCTCGACTCGGTGGGCGGCTTCATGAGCCTCCTGGAGGGCCACGGCGACATGGTGATGAACCGGGCAGCAGCGGGGCGGGTGCCCGACGCGGACCACTTTGCCGGCGTTCTTCGCGCCCGCCGCCAGCTCGGGGTGCTGGCCAGGGCGGTCTCGATGATGGTAGGGCTAGATGCCAAGCTCAAGCAGTACGAGCAAGGTGAGCGCTTCGTCGAGGCGGTAGAGGCCGCCGGCGGGCGTGAGCTTTTCGACCTGGTGTGGCGGGGGCCAGAGTGGCTCCCGAAGCTGGCCGAGATACGCGAGCCCAACCTCTGGGTGGCGCGTTGCCGCGACGCGGCGCAGCCCGGCACCTGAGAACGGTGGGTGAAACCCCGAACGGGGCACATGCCAGCCGGCGCGGAGCGCGTGGCACACTGGGCGCGGCCCTGGGCGGGCCTGATGTCAGCCCCCTGCTCGCCCGCTGCTCGTTCCCCCCGGCCGGGGAGGCTGTCGTCTGTGCGGTCTCGGGCGGCGCTGACTCCTTGGCCATGCTGGGCCTCGCCGTGGCCGCCGGCTTGCGCGCTCACGCCGTCCACGTTGACCACGGGCTGCGGCCGGATGGCCCGCGGGAGGCGGCCATCGTCGCAGAGGCGGCGGCTAGGTTCGGGACGAGCTTCGAGGCCGTCAGCGTTTCTGTAACCCTGGGGCCCGACCTCGAGGCTCGCGCCCGCGCCGCCCGCTACGGGGCGCTCCCCGAAGGCGTCCTCGTCGGCCACACTGCTGATGACCAGGCCGAGACCGTGCTCCTCAACTTGTTGCGGGGGACTGGGCTCGACGGCCTCGGAGGGATGAGGCCGGTGGCGGCGGGCCGGCGCGCCGTGCGCCGGCCGATCCTTGCGCTGCGCCGGTCCGAGACCGCTGCCTTGGTCAGTTCCTGGGGGCTCCGGGCGGTGGAAGACCCCTCCAACGATGAGCGCCGTTTCCGGCGCAACCGTATCCGCCACGAAGTGCTACCCCTGCTCTCGGAGGTGGCGGGGCGCGACGTGGTGCCGCTCATCTGCCGCACGGCGTCGCTGGTCAGAGACGACGCCGACCTTCTGGCGGCGCTCGCCTCCGGGCTCGACCCGACCGACGCCAAAGCCCTCCGGGGCGCGCCCGTGCCCCTCGCCAAGCGAGCGCTCAGAACCTGGCTGCGCGAAGGAGAAGGTACCGAGCGCCACCCGCCCTCGGCGAGCGAGCTCGACCGGGTGTGGGAGGTGGTGACGGGCGAAAGAGTCGCCTGCGAGCTCGCCGGCGGTCGGCGCCTGAGCCGCCACCGGGGCCGCTTGCGGCTCGGCTCAAGCTCCTACTAGTAGGCCCGCCGTATGCGGTATTAGGTTGCAAGTCGATGGCTGACCGTCCAGAGGCCGACTCCTTGGTGGCGGTGCCGCCGGCGGGATGGGCAGCACCCGGTGACCCCGAGCTTGGCGAGGTGATCGTGAGCGAGGAGGACATACGCCGGCGGACGGCAGAACTGGGTGAGCGCATAACCGCCGACTACGCCGGCCGGCCACCCCTACTCGTGGGGGTGCTGAAAGGCGCCTTTATGTTCATGGGCGACCTCGCCCGGGCCGTCGCGTTGCCCGTCGAGTTCGACTTCATGGCGATCTCGTCATACGGGAGCAGCACCCGGACAAGCGGGGTCGTCCGGATCGTGAAGGACCTCGACACCGACCTGGCAGGACGCCACGTGCTGGTCGTGGAGGACATCGTGGACTCCGGCCTCACGCTCGCTTTCTTGCTCCGCAACCTGGCGGCACGCAACCCTGCCAGTCTCGCCGTGTGCGCCCTTTTGGTAAAGGGTTCGCAGCCCACAGTGCCCGAGCTCGCCTACGTCGGTTTCCGGATACCCACCTGCTTCGTGGTCGGTTATGGCCTCGATGTCGCAGAGCGCTACCGCAACCTCGCCTGCATCCGCCGCTACACCGGCCCCTTGGCCCAGCCCTGAGTGACAGTGGGCTCTTAGGGCCGCTGGGCTTCGGGTACGGTGGCGCTCATGCCGATGGCTGAACGGGTTCCCTACGACGGTGATGGTGCGGGTGCCGACGGTGTTGGTGCACAAGCGCGCTCGGCCACTGTCGCCCAACCCGTAGACCTCGCCAGGGTGGCGGCGGCGGTACGCGAGATCCTGGTGGCGGTCGGCGAGGATCCCAACCGCGACGGCTTGCGCAATACACCTGAGCGGGTGGCCCGCATGTACGCGGAGATCTTCTCCGGGCTGCAGGAGGATCCCGGCCAGCACCTCAGCGTGACCTTCGAGGCAGATCACGACGAGCTCGTCCTCGTCGGGGACATCGACCTGTTCAGCGTGTGCGAGCACCACTTGTTGCCCTGGTTCGGCAAGGCCCACGTCGCCTACATACCGGGCGAGGACGGCAGGGTGACGGGCTTGTCCAAGCTGGCCCGGATGGTCGAGGGCTACGCGAAGCGGCCGCAGGTGCAGGAGAGGCTCACCTCTCAGGTCGCAGACACCCTGGTCCGGGTCCTTGAGCCGAGGGGGGTGTTCGTGGTCGTGGAGGCCGAGCACCTGTGCATGTCGATGCGCGGCGTGCGAAAGCCAGGTGCCGTCACTGTCACCTCGGCCGTGCGCGGCCACTTCCTTACGAGCGCGGCTGCCCGCGCGGAGGTCCTTGCCCTCATGGGACGCGTCCACCAAGGGGCCTAGCCATGGCCTAGCCAGGCCTAGCCATCGCCTAGCCGGCACCGGGCCCAGAGGCGCCTCGACGCTCAGCGTGGCCCGAGCAGCGCTTGGGCGACGTAGACGGCGCCGCCGGCCAGTACCGTGACCGTGCCGGCCCGGTAGAGCCAAATGCCCAGTTGTTCGTAGAGCTCAGGCTCCAAGAGCTGGCCAGGCCCGAAGAAGCGCCTGCGCCACCGGGCGCCAAAACCGGCGAACAGGCATACGGCTCCGTAGCCGCTGAGCGCCTCCCCGGTGCCGGCGTGTATGTAACCCATGGCCCACCACGCTGTGTACGCCAGGCTGGCCATCTTGATGAACGCCCACAGGCGGGTCAGCACCAGCCGCCGGTGCTGGGGCCGAGGCCTCCCGTTCGGGCGAGGCACCGATGCCGCGGCCGACCCGGGCACAGCCAGGACCGAGCCGGGCGAGGGCCGCCCCTCGCTACCGCCGGCGCGCGCTTCGGCTGCCCACCACCCTTCGAGGGAGAGGTCGGCCGCCAAGTGCTCGGGTGCCGAGCTGTGGTCGGGCAAACGCGCGTTTTTTCCGGCCGGCTCTGTCTCGCTCTGCCCGGCTCGGCCTCCTGGTACCACCAAGGTTTGGTTCGTCTAAGTAGCCGCTCGTCTTTAGCATGTCTTTTTCGTCACAAAGACCACTTCCCCCGCTTAGGTCGGCCTATAGGCTGGTGCGTTGGCATGACGCTCGTGATGGGGGTGCTCAATGTGACCCCTGATTCGTTCTACGACGGCGGGCGCTGGCACGAGCCGGGTGCGGCCTTGGCCCGCGGTTGCGAGATGGCGTTAGAGGGCGCGGACGTGATCGACGTGGGGGGAGAGTCGACCCGCCCCGGGGCGGCACCCGTACCCGAGGACGAGGAGCTGCGCAGGGTTGTCCCCGTGGTGCGCGAACTGGCTGGCGCCCTAGGGGGGCGAGCGCGGATCTCCGTCGATACGCGCAAGCGGGCCGTGGCCGAGGCGGCGCTGGAGGCCGGGGCAAGCATCATAAACGACACATCCGCCACCCTCTGGCCGGTCGCGGCCGAGGCCGGGGCGGGGTGGGTGGCCATGCACATGAAAGGCCAGCCTTCGGACATGATGGCGCATGCCAACTACGGCGACATCGTCGGGGAGGTGAGCGCCTACCTGGTGGAGCGGGCGGAGCAAGCTGCCGCCGGCGGCGTCAAAGAGATCTGGGTGGACCCAGGGGTTGGTTTCGCCAAGACGACAGCACACAACCTGGTGCTCCTCGCCCGCATGCGCGAGATCGTCGCGAGGGGGTGGCCGGTAGCGGCCGGCATTTCCCGCAAGAGGTTTACGGGTTCAGTGGTGAGCGGGGACGACACCCGGCCGGCGCCTACAGGCCAGCGGTTCGAGGCTTCCCTGGCTGGTGCTGTTTGGCTGATGAGCTGCGGGGTCTCGATGATCCGCGCTCATGACGTAAAGGCGACGGCGGACGCGGCAAGCCTCGTGGGTAGCGCGCTGGCCAGGAACGCGGGCCGGCCCGCAGGCAGTCCTGCATTTATGAGTGGACTTTCACTGGCGGAGAGAGAAGATCTGAAATGAGAGGCAAGTGGGCCACGGGGATAAAACCGAGGTTTTTCACCTGGGTGATAAAGGACAAGTTGGCAGTGTGCGAGCGCCCCGGTGGTTATGCTCGCAACCACCGGCCGGTGCGGCGCCATGAGGAAATCCTCTGGATAAAGTCGGAAGGCTTCACGCGCGTCGTGTCCCTGCTGGCATCGCCTCACAACCTGCACGCGTACGACGAGGAAAAGCTCACCTGGTCGCACGTTCCCTTCGGGCCAGGCGACGAACCTGCCACGGTCCTGCCCGGGCTCTATGAAAAGCTCGAGGCGTGGTTGCACCACGGAGAGCGGGTCCTCGTCCATCAAGAGCAGGTCGACGACAAGCTCATGGGCGTCGTGGCCGGTTATTTGTGCTGGAACGGCCTCGTCCCTGAGGGGGCCCAGACGATAGCCATCGTGGAGAGGCTCTTCGGGCGCCAGATGGGCTCAGAAGGCCGTGAGCTTGTTGCCACCGTCCTCGGCTTCGCGCGCTCGAGGCCGGTAGCGAGTACCGCTGGTGGCTGAGCCGGC
>DAHWQF010000529.1 GCA_027334785.1 Acidimicrobiaceae bacterium | reverse complement strand
CAGACGGACCTGGGAGCGCAGTTGCGGGGCGCGCAGCATGGCGAACTCTGTGAGAAGCACCAGAAGGGCCGCGACGTCCGCCCCGCTCGCGTAGCCGGAAGGCACAGGGCCCATCAGGCACCTCCCACGTAAAAGACGATGACGCCGAGGCAGGCGAGCAAGAACGCTGCCGCCAGGTACTCGGTTATCTTGAAAAGTCGTAGCTTGGAAAAACTGTTGTCGATGACGGCGAACACCACCCCGAGCAGCAGTGCCTTTCCGAGCAGGGAAAACACCGCCGCCACGACGTCGATGACCTTGCCCGAGCTAGCTAGCCCCCAAGGGGCGACAAACACGTTGATGAAGATGGTGTAGAGGACGAGCTGCTTTATCGCCGAACCCCACTTGGTAAGGGCCAAGGGCGCCCCCGAGTGCTCCAGCGTGCGGGCTTCGTCGATCATGCCGAGCTCGAGGGTCCCCGAGTGGGTCTCGACCGGGATGCGACCGGTGTCGGCCAGCACGACCAGGAAGAAGGCGGCTGCGACCAGGAGGTGGCTCGGGCGGACGGCCTCCGAGGTGGAGCGCACGGTCGCCGCCAGGGCGTAAGGCAGGTCGGTGCTCGTGATCATCGCGACGATGAAAACGACGAAAAGGACCGTGGGTTCGATCAGCGCCCCAAAGGTCATGGCCCGGCTGGCGCCGAGCTGTGCGTAGGGCGCACCCGAGTCGCTCGCCGCGAGGGCAGCCGCGAAGCCGCCCAAGGCAAGCACCATGCCCCCGCCCAGGATGTCCCCCATGTAGCCGAGCGGGAGGCCATAGGTGGTGAGCACCGGGATGAGGAGCGGCACGATCAAGTAGCAGCCGAAGGCCACGACCGGCCCCGCCAGGAAGACCCAGCTCGAGCCCTCCGGCACCACCGTCTCCTTCCCGAACAGCTTGGCCAGGTCGTAGTAAGGCTGGAGTACCCGCGGGCCTCGCCGGCCCTGCAGGCGCGCCTCGACGTGCGAGGTCACACCGCTCACGAGCGGGGCGCCGCACAAGACAGTGAGCACCTGTAGCGCCTGCACGCCTGCCGGCGCCATCACCGGTTGTGACAAACTCCCTACCTCCACGTGGCCGGGCCACCCGGTACACGTAGAGGCCATCAGCCCCTAGCTGGGGCGGTTCGGGCCCGTCTTGGCTCGGCCCGCCGGGGACTCATCCGGCTTCGTGCACTCTAGCAGACGGGCGCCGGGGAGCGGCGCACTGTGTGCCGGCGTAGTGTTGTGCCGGAGTGCCGCTTCAGGCCGCGCCCTGGCCTAGGTAGGCGGCTCGGACCCGGGCGTCGGCGAGCAGCGCGGCCGCCGGCCCGGCCATTACCACCGACCCGGTCTCCAGGACGTACCCCCGGTCGGCCAACCGCAGGGCGGCAGCTGCGTTCTGCTCGACCAGGAGGACGGTCGTACCGGCTTCCCTGATCTCTTTGATGATGGCAAGGATCCTCGCCACGTACAAAGGAGCGAGGCCAAGTGAGGGCTCATCGAGGAGAAGTAGACGGGGCCGCGCCATCAGTGCACGGCCGATGGCCAACATTTGCTGCTCCCCACCAGAGAGTGCCCCACCCTCTTGCCTCTCACGTTCCCGCAGCACCGGGAAGAGCTCGTAGACGCGGGTGAAGTCGGCCTCGCTTACGTCCCGGCGCTGATAGGCCCCCATCTCCAGGTTTTCCCTGACGCTCATCTGGGCGAATATCCGCCTGCCCTCGGGCACCTGGCCCACGCCGGCAGCCACGACCTCGTGCGGAGCGCGCCCGGAAATCTCCTCACCCGCGAAGCGGATGCTGCCTTTTGCTGGCACCAGCCCTGAGATGGCACGAAGTGTGGTGGACTTCCCAGCACCTTTCGCTCCCAGCAGCGCGACGATCTCGCCCTCCTCCACCTCAAGGTTGATGCTCTCGAGAGCGCGGCGCGCGCCGTAGCGGACCGAGACATTTTCCAGTTCGAGCAGCACTTCGTCGGACATGAGGACACCCTTGAAGCCGGCAGACCGCAGAGCCTTGGCGAACAAGGCGGAGCCGCTTTTTGGCCCGGGCGTCGAAGGCGCCGGCGAGGCCGCTCGCGTAGGCCCTGGCGTCGTCGACGCTATAGACGGAGTGGATCTTCAAGTACGTAGCGGCGAACGTAGCGTCGGCTGGTCGCTGAGAATTGTCGTCAGCGACTACCCGGAAGAAGTTATGCCAGCCGTGCTGCGCGAGCTCGGGGTCGGTAGCCGAAGGGGTGACGGTGGCCAGGTTGGCCGCCGAATAATCGGGCCCTGCAGCCTTGGTGGCCCCGGAGAACGCCGGGCCCACTACTGCCACCACCGACGGGTCGGTGATGAGGGCCTGGGCAGCCGTTGGTGACTGGGTGGCAGAACCCTGGTCGACCGTTTTGAAGTCCAACTTGAAGGGGAGCTTTCCGAACTTGCTCTTCCCAGAGTTGGCCTGGTTGATCGCGAGCTTCACGGCATACAACTGGAGGAGGCCGAGCTGGGCGTCACCTCCAGATAGAGGCCCTTCGTAAGCGATGGTATAGGTGGGCATCGCACCCGCGGAGCTCAAGGCTCCCGCGAGCGTAGCAATGCCCCCGACCAGTAGGGCGGCCACTACAGACATGGTGCCTACTGGCAAAAGACGCGCACGCGTATCTTATCTCCTATTGACCCTTCCCTGCCCTCCCCCCTCTTGAGGAGGATTTTTCGGGTGCGCTACTGTAATCGCCGCGGACTACGCCCCGGCGATTGGCGGAGGATCATAGCCCTCGTAGGGCCCCAGGGCAAGCGGCCCTGGAGCCGGGCCACTCCCGTTCAGTATCGGGCCTCCACCCGCCAGCTGGG
>DAHWQF010000528.1 GCA_027334785.1 Acidimicrobiaceae bacterium | reverse complement strand
ACCGGCGTCTCCCTCGGATCCAGCGCCAGTGTCGCCCCCATCTTGCGCGCCAACTCCAGCCGGAATGGGTTCAAATCGGTAATCACCACGTGCCGCGCGCCCGCCTTCCGCACAATCGGAATCGACATCAGCCCGATCGGCCCCGCGCCCGTCACTAGGACGACGCGCGGCTGCCACTTAGCGCGCCCGCCGATGCGCATGATGTGGTCCCAAGCCTTGGCCACTACGGTGGTCGGTTCGAGCAGCACACCCAAGTCGCCAAGGGCCGGCGCCACCTTGACCAAGAAGTCGGGCGTGATCCGGTAACGCTCCCGGGCGTAGCCATGGTGGGCCTTTATGCCCCACTCGGTGTACTCGCCGTTGCGGCACATGTCCCACTCGCCGACGCTGCAGTTGAGGCAGGGCTCGGGGTCGGGCCGGCGGACGATGCCCACCACCAGGTCGCCGGGCGAGAAACCAGACCCCGCCGGCGCCTCGACCACCTCGCCCAGGGACTCATGGCCGAGGGCGAGCCGCTCCTCGCCCGGGGGCGCCCACCCGTACTCTCCCGTAATGATCTCGAAATCGGTGCCGCAAACGCCGACCGCCCTTGTCTTCACGAGCACTGGCCCGTCCTCCTCGGGGGGCTCGGGCAGTTCCGTGAGGTCTACTGAGTTGGCCTTCAAAGGGACGACTGTGACAGCGCGCATAGTAAGAACCGTATACCGCGCATGGTAAGCCCCGGGCACGAGCGATGATGGAGACATGAGCGAGGCACCGGACCTCTCGCAGGGCAAGCTGCTCGTGGCCACGCCGCGCCTGGCCGATCCCAATTTCTTCCGGACCGTGGTCCTCCTGCTCGCCCACGGCGACCAAGGTGCACTTGGCCTGGTGCTGAACCGTCCGACGACCACGCCGCTTGCCTCGCCGCTGCCTCAGTGGGAGGACCTTGCATCGGGACCGGGTGTCGTTTTCCTAGGCGGGCCGGTCGCGGAGGGCACCATCTGCCTCGCCCGCGTGCGTTCGGAGATCTCTGTCCCTGACGACGCCTATTTGCCGCTGCAGGGGACTCTCGGGACTGTCGACCTCGAAGCAGACCCCGCCTTCGTTGCTCCCTGGGTGGAAGAACTGAGGGTGTTCGCCGGCTACGCCGGCTGGGGTCCGGGCCAGCTGGAGGGCGAGATCGAAGCAGGGGCGTGGTGGGTGCTGGAGGGCCTCCCCGGCGACGCCTTCAGCGACGAACCCGGCGGGCTCTGGCGAAGGGTCCTTCGCCGCCAAGGCGGCGAGCTGGCCCTTTCCTCTTACTTCCCGCCCGACCCCTCGCTCAACTGATACTCCGGCGGGCGGTGCCGGCGGGCTGGGCCGGCGGGCGGTGCCGGCGGGCGGTGCCGGCGGGGCGGGCAGAAAGTTCACCGATGTGATCCGGCAGGAGCCACATCGGTTGGTTTTTGAGCCAAAATCGCGCCGTTTTCCGGTGGATGTGAACTTTTCAAAACCACATCGGTCTGTTTTCTGCCCGGTGACTGCCGGGGCTTCCGCCGGTTTTACTCCCCGGCCAACCCCGAGTGAGCCCGTCTAGTCCTTCGGGCCTTTCGCCCTGGCCCGCAACCGGGCCCGATCGGCCCGGGGGAGCACGGCTTTGCGGAGGCGGACCGACGCCGGCGTGACCTCCGCGCACTCATCCTCGCGGATCCACTCGAGCGCCTGTTCGAGTGAGAGCAGTCGCGCCGGGGTGAGCCGGACCAGCTCCTCTGCCGTGGAGGAACGCATATTGGTGAGCTTCTTCTCCTTGGTCGGGTTGACGTCCATGTCGTCAGAGCGCGAGTTCTCACCGACCACCATGCCCTCGTAGACCTCAGCACCGGGCGACACGAACAAGGTCCCACGCTGCTGGAGGTTGAGCAGGGCGTAGCCCGAGGCCCGGCCCCGCCGGTCGGCCACCAGCGAACCCGACTGCCGGGTCCGGATCTCGCCGGCCCAGGGCTCCCAGCCTTCCAGCACGTGGTGGAGCTGCGCCGTCCCCCTGGTCTCGGTGAGCAAGGCCGAACGCAGCCCAATGAGGCCCCGTGCCGGGACCAGCCATTCCGTGCGGGCCCAGCCGCCGCCCGAACCGTTCGTCCCACTACCCCCGGCGCTCGGCCCGCCATCCTCGCCGACGGCGCCGGCCGTGTTACCGGCGCCCGCCGTGCTACGGGCGCCGTGCTCCACATGGGTCATCCTGCCCTTGCGGGCGGCGAGGAGCTGGGTCACGGTCCCGAGGTATTCCTCGGGGACCTCGAGGCTGGCGCGCTCGACGGGCTCGTACACTTTGCCGTCCACCTGCCTGGTGAGCACTTGGGGCTTGCCGACGGTGAGCTCAAAGCCTTCACGGCGCATCAACTCGACGAGCACCGCCAGCGCCAGCTCACCGCGCCCCTGCACCTCCCAGGTGTCAGGGCGGGCGGTGGGCAGGACCCGCACCGAGACGTTGCCGACCAGTTCGGCGTCGAGGCGGCCCTTCACCAGGCGAGCGGTCAGCCTGGTGCCCTCCTTGCCGGCGAGAGGGGACGAATTGATCCCCACCGTCATCGAGATGGCCGGCTCGTCGACCCTTACACCCGGGAGCGGCCTCGGGTCGGCAGGGTCCGCCAGGGTGTCGCCGATCATGACCTCGGGAATGCCGGCGATGGCGACTATGTCACCCGGGCCGGCGCCCTCAGGGCCGGCGTCTACCCGGTGGAGGCCCTCGGTCATGTACAGCTCGGCCACTCGAGCCGGGCGGACCTCGACAACTCCGTTGCCCCCTCCGGCCGGGCCCGTGCCCGCCTCCCGGCCGGCGCCGGCGCCCGTAGCGGCACTGCCGGCGCCGGCGCCCGTAGCGGCACTGCCA
>DAHWQF010000527.1 GCA_027334785.1 Acidimicrobiaceae bacterium | reverse complement strand
GCCTCACGCGGTAAAAAGACAACACGTTGTGGTCGGCGTCGCTCGCATCGATCCACCGGAAACCGGCGGGGTTGAAATCCTCCTCCCACAAGGCCGGCTCCGCCCGATATACCCGGTTGAGCTCGGCCACGAGCCGTTGCAGCTTGGCATGGTCGGCCCATTCGTCGAGGATCCACCAGTCGAGGGACCGGTCGGCTGACCACTCGGACTCCTCCCCCAACTCGCCACCCATGAACAACAACTTCTTGCCTGGGTGCGCCCACATCCAGGCGTAGAGCGCGCGCAGGTTGGCGAGCTGTTGCCAACGGTCTCCCGGCATCTTGGAGAGGAGCGACCGCTTGCCGTGCACGACCTCGTCGTGGGAGAGGGGGAGGATGAAGTTCTCATGCCAGGCGTAGATGAGGCCGAAAGTTAGGTCGTTTTGGTGGTAACGACGGAACAGCGGGTCCACCTCGAAGTAGCGCAGCGTGTCGTGCATCCAGCCCATGTTCCACTTGAAGCCAAAGCCGAGGCCCCCGAGATAGGTGGGACGCGATACCGCCGGCCAGGCGGTCGACTCCTCGGCGATGGTCGTGACCCCGGGGCAGAGCGAGAAGACCAGCTCGTTGGTCTCCTTCAAGAAATCCACTGATTCCAAGTTCTCGTTGCCCCCAAACTTGTTTGGTACCCACTCTCCCGGTTGGCGGGAGTAGTCGAGGTACAGCATCGAGGCCACGGCGTCCACCCTGAGGCCGTCGATGTGGAACTCTTCGGCCCAGAAAAGGGCGTTGGCAGTGAGGAAGTTGCGGACTTCGTGGCGGCCGACGTTGAACACGAGGGTCCCCCAATCAGGGTGGGCGCCCATCGCCCCGGAGTGCTCGTAGAGGGCGGTCCCGTCGAAGTGGGCGAGGGCCCAGTCGTCCCTTGGGAAGTGGGCTGGCACCCAGTCGACGATCACGCCAATGCCACGACGGTGCAAGGCGTCGACGAGCGCCCGGAAGTCGTCGGGGCTCCCAAAGCGGGCAGTGGGCGCGTAGTACGCGCTCACCTGGTAGCCCCAGCTGCCTCCGAAGGGGTGCTCGGCTACGGGCAGGAACTCGACGTGGGTGAACCCGATGGAAGCAACGTACTCGGGCAATTGCTCAGCCAGCTCGAGGTACGTGAGAGGCCGGGAACCGCTGGCCTGGCCGCCGCCCCAGCGCCACGATCCGAGGTGGACCTCGTAGATGGACATGGGCTTAGCGAGCTCGTCGGCCTTGGCCCGCTCGGCCATCCACACGCCGTCTCGCCAGTCGTGCGCCGGCGGGCTCGCGACAACGGAGGCGGTGCCGGGTGGCATTTCCGTGGCGAAGGCCATGGGGTCGGCTTTCAGCATCAGGCGCTCGTCGGCGCCCACGATCTCGTACTTGTAGCGCGCCCCTGCCTCGACCCCCGGCACGAACAGTTCCCAGACGCCGGAGCTGCCCATGGCACGCATGGGGTGGACGCGGCCGTCCCAGAAGTTCCAGTCCCCGACCACCCTCACGGCCTTGGCGTTGGGTGCCCAGACAGCAAACGCCGTCCCGGCCACGCCTTCGTGCTCGCGAGGGTGGGCGCCGAGCACCGCCCAGAGCCGGCGGTGCCGGCCCTCGTTGAACAGGTACAGGTCGAGCTCGCCCAGCGTGGGCCAGTGCCGGTAGGGGTCGTCGAACACGAACCCAGGCGCCCCAGCCCTGCCGTAGACCGCCTCCAGCCGGTAGCCCGCAGCACTCAGGACCAGAGGAGCTTCCCAGAGGCCGGCCGGGTGGACCTGGCGCATCGGTGTCCGCCGGAGCACGGGCGCGCCCGGCCCCGAGCCGGTGACGAGCAGGTACATCTCGCTCGCCCCAGGTCTGAAGGCCCTCACCCTGCCGCCGTGGCGGCCGAGCACGGAGTGGGGGTCGTGGTGGCGTCCCTGTACGAGGCGCTCCACTTCGGAGCGGTCGAGCTCACCTTCGCGGCCGAGCTCTCCCACGCCGGCGCCGGCTAGGGCCTCTGCTCCCACCTCCTCGAAACCGCTCTTCTTCGCCATCGGTCGCCTCCTATAGCTTGTCTTGGGTCCAACCAGCTCCAACCAGCTTGGCCCGGCTTGTCCGCCGGGCTAACCTGCCTTGCCTTTGGGCACCTCCCCGGCCCGGGGCGCCGGGCCGGCAAAGGCACCTCCGACGCCCCCGCAGAGCCTGCGGAGGGCGTTTAGGGGGATGGCCGCCCAGCCCGGGCGAAAGGCGCGCTCGTACGAGAGCTCATAGAGCACTTTTTCCAGTTCGAAAGCCAGTCTGAGCGCTTCCCGGTCGCCCTCTGAAGCCGGGAGCAGCTCCTCGATCCCGCTGCAGCCCAGGTAGCCGCGCACGAAGGCCTCGATATTGCGTGCTTCCCAAGCCATGGTGAGAGACCCGAGCGTCTCCACAGCAGGGCCGCCGGCGCCTGGCCCGGCCCTGTCGGCCTGAGCAGCCCCGGCCTGAGCGGCCCCGAACTGAGCAGCGTAGTCGAACGAACGTACCATGCCGGCGACGTCCTTCATGGGCGACAGCGCCCTCTGGCGTTCCTCCAGGGGCCGGTTGGGCTCTCCCTCGAAGTCGAGCACGTACCAGCCGGAGTCGGTGCGCATGACCTGGCCCAGGTGGTAGTCGCCGTGCGGCCGCAGGGCCAGCCCGAGGTCCGAAACGGCTTGGAAGCGCTGGAAGAGCGGCTGGGCGGCTCTGGCCAGGTCCGGCCCGATGGCCTGAAGCTCTGCCTCCGCCGAGGCCAGTAGGCGCGCCCACGACGAGGACCAGTCCCGCGAAGTGCCGAACGCCCCGGCCATCGACAGGTGCATCTCGGCCGTGACGAGGCCTAGGCGCTCGGCTTCGC
>DAHWQF010000526.1 GCA_027334785.1 Acidimicrobiaceae bacterium | reverse complement strand
TGGGCGATGCCGGCCATTGGCGCGCCGATCGGTACCGACAGACCAAGGCGCTCCGTAAGTGGCGCCCGCAACCTCATCCCCCCAGCCTCTCAGCTCAGACAGCGAACAGCACGACATAAGTGGGCTCATCTGCCGACAAGCTACTACTACACGGTGGTAGCAGCCCTTCGACGGGGTCCTTAGTTCTAAGCTTATGCGGATATTTGCCTCAGGCTACAGTGGCCAGGGATGCGGGAGGCCACGAAATGAACATGAGGAAAGCCCCCATTGCCCGTCAAATGCCGGTCGGGTAGCGTTCCCCGTGATGCGGCCCGCTCCAGCTGACAGTGTGATCGCAGACAGAGGGCTCGTCCGGCCGGCCCGCTACATACAGCGCGGTGAGCCGTCCCCAGACAGCCGCGAGCTGCACCGCAGTGGTGGCCGCCGGGGGCGGAGGAGTTTTACCGCGAGCTCTGGCGCCACGACAAAGTCGTGCGCTCTACCCACGGCGTCAACTGCACTGGCTCGTGTTCGTGGCGGGTGTTCGTAAAGGACGGGATCATAACCTGGGAGACCCAGGCGGTCGACTACCCGTCCATCGGGCCGGGCTCGCCCGAGCACGAGCCCCGTGGTTGCCCGCGAGGAGCCTCGTTTTCCTGGTACACGTACTCTCCAGCCCGGGTCCGCTACCCCTACGTGCGGGGCGTGCTCTTTATACAGTCGCCTGAGGTGCCGCGTCCGCCAACCTCAGGACGGGGCTGGCCCCGGCACCACCACGTCGACGAGCGCCCACGCGCTCACCGCCCGGCGAGCACCTCGTTCCTCACCCAGGCCATCTTAGAGGACATCACTTGTGCTCCAGTTTTGTCCAATATAGGCTAGAGTTACAATAAGGAGTCCTTGACCTGGGACAGAGCGAAGGAGTTGGAGTGACCGTCACCGAGACCGAAGCCTTCGAGGCCATGCTGGCCCACCACCGCAACCTTACCGAAGGTGTCGCCAAGAGAGTGGAGGCGCTGAGGAGAGCGGTAGCCAACCAAGGGCGCTACGAGCCCTTCGTGGCCGAGTTGCTCGCCTTCCTAGCCGACGAGGTGCTCCCGCACGCCTCGGCCGAGGAGGAGACCATCTACCCGGCCGCCGCGGCGGCGGGTGACCTGGTGGCGACAGTGGAGCAGATGAACGCCGAGCACCGCAGGTTAGCGGCGCTCACCGACGATCTCGCGAACGCCCCTGATGGGCCGAGCGCCCTCGACAAGGCGAGCAGTGCCGGCTCCCTTTTCGCCGCTCACGTCGACAGGGAAAACCAAGTGATCCTGCCCCGCCTCCGGGCCGAGCATGCTGACCTGGCCGGGTTGCTTGGGAAGATGCACGACCTCATCGAGGGGGCCAAGCAAAACGGCTCCGATAGCCTCGCCCCCACTGCGACCGATACCGAGGGTGCCCTGCTCCGCTTGGTGCTGGACCTGGCCACGGCCCTCGCTTCGAGCGGGGAAGGGGACCGGGCCTGCCGAGGAGTGGCTTCGGCCTGGGCGGTACTCCATGGCCCACGTCCTGACCTGGCCGTCCGGCTCACCGCTGCCCTGCACAAGCTGGCCCGCACCGTGGCAGCCGAGCCGGTCAGCTTCACCGCCGCCAAAACCGAGGGGCCCGGGCTCGACCGGGTGCTTGACGTCCGGGACATGGCCCCGGCCAAGCGCCACGAGGTCATCTTTGCCACCTACGGCGAACTGGCCCCGGGGGCTGGCTTCATCCTGGTCAACGACCACGACCCCAAGCCCCTCTACTACCAGTTCGAGGCCGAGCGCTCCGGGCAGTTCAGCTGGGACTACCTAGAGGCCGGACCGACCGTCTGGCGAGTCCGCATCGGTCGCGTAGCGAGGAGCGAGCCTGCCGCTGCTGGCCCAAGGGCCGAGCGAAAGCGCTCTCAGGTAAATAGCTAAAGGCAAATTCCGAAGAAACGGAGGAAAAAACAAAAGATGGCGACTGTGGATGCTCGGCCCATCATTGCCGCCGGGGGCGAGCCCTTCGACACGATCATGTCGGCCGTCAGCGAACTAGCCGGCAACGAAGATCTCGTGGTCTTGGCGCCCTTCGAGCCCGTCCCCCTGGAAGGGGTCCTGTCCTCGCAGGGGTTTTCCTACCAGGCTGAGGACCTGGGCGGAGGCGACTGGAAAGTCACCTTCCGCCGCACGTCATGAGCCAGGCAACCCCACCCGAGCAGGGCATGCCCGCCCCGGCGCTGCCCGACTGGCTGAAGCTCAGGCCGGGTGATGCCGTCGACATGGCCTGGGAGGCGCTCCGCAGTGTCTACGACCCCGAGCTGTACATGGACGTGGTTTCTCTTGGCCTCGTTTACAGCCTGCGGGAGGAGGAGGGCTCGCTCGTGGTCGAGATGACGATGACCACGCCCGGGTGCCCGGTCTCGGACAGCCTGCCCGAGATCGCCCGTAGGACCATCGAGGATGCAGTCGGAGGGGTCATGCCCGTAGACGTCCGTATCGTCTGGGACCCGCCGTGGAGCCCGGCCATGATGGACGACGAGGCGGCTCAGGCCCTCGGTTTCCGGCCGCGCTAGGGCCGCTGCACGCGCCCTCGGGGCTTTCAGCCTTCGACAGCCCGGCGTGGACTCGATCTCCTAGGCCAGGATTATGGCCATCGGTCCCGTCAGTCAGGTCTTCACTGAGCCTCAGCGCCTCAGGTGCTCAACTTGTCACGCTCGGGCCGGCTGTAGGCAGCGACGAAGCCCTGGCGCCAGCTTGGGTAGCGTAGCGTCCAGCCGAGCTCGGCCTTGGCCTTGGCGTTGGAAGCGCCCGCGTGACTCCGTAGAGAACACCACCACGGGCTCGCCAGCCAAGATGCGGGCCACGGACTTT
>DAHWQF010000525.1 GCA_027334785.1 Acidimicrobiaceae bacterium | reverse complement strand
ACCCAACCCGCTTGGAGCGCTTCGGACAGCATCTGGCTCGGCAGCACGCCGCGCGTTCCCTCGCTCAAGCCGGCGAGGTTGGGTCGGTACGGCATCGTCTAGGGATGGTAGCTGGGGTGAGGGGAGGGCTCGCATAGCCAAGGCTGCTGGCTGCTGTAGGGTGCGACCGTGGGTGAAAGCAGCCCGGATGGAGCGGTCCGTCGGCGAGGCGCGAACTTGCGCTTGCTCACCCGCGCGCTCGTGGCGGTCGCCCTGGCGGCGATGGCCGCGGTCGTCGTGCGCCTGCGCGGGACCGGTGGCACCCCGCCGCACCGGGGCGGCTGGCGCGAGCTTTCCACCGAGGACTTCGTGGAGCCCGTGGAAGAACCCTGAGTGCGGGCTGTCCTGGTAGGGCTGGGCGCAGTCGGTGCCCGCAGCGCCCGCCAGCTCCTTTCTTCCACAGTGGTAGACGGACTGCTGGTGCTGGTCCGCCGGCCCGACCACGTGGCGTCGGCCGTAGCCTCCTTGGACGGGCGGGGGACGGTCGAGCTGGCGGAGCTTTCGACCGAGGCCTTCCTGCGCGGGCTCCCCGAGGCCGCCGTGGTGCTACTGGCCGCCCCGGTCGCGGCACCCTATGCCGGCCTAGCAGTGGCTCGGGGTGTCCCGGTGGTCTCAGTCGCGGATGCTCCCGAGGAGGTGAGGTCGCTCCTGGCGCTTGGGGGTGACGCCCGCCGGCGTGGGGTTGCCGTGGTTGCGGGCGCCGGCATGGCTCCGGGCCTCTCGTGCCTCCTGGCGGCGGCCGCCGCCGAGGGGATGGACGAGCTCCACGAGGTCCACGTCGCGACCGCCGGCACCGGGGGGCCGGCTTGTGCCCGGCGCCGGCACGCTGCACTGCGCGAACTGGTCGAGGAATGGCGCGACGGGGCTTGGGAGCGCAAGGTCGCGAGCTCTGGGCGCGAGCTCGTGTGGTTCCCCGAGCTCGGCGGCGCTGATTGCTACCGGACCAGCCGGGCCGACCCGCTGCTCATGGCGGAGGCCTTCCCCGGGTTGCGGCGGGCGACCACGCGGGCGGCGGCGTCCCGGCGTGACCGGTTCACCTCCTGGTTGCCGATGTTGCGGCCGCCCCACCCCGAGGGTGCCGTCGGCGCGCTCCGGGTGGAGGTACGAGGACGCCGGCAGGCAAGGGCCTCCACGGTATTGCTCGGAGCTAGCGGCCGGCCTGCGTTCGTGGCGGGCACGGTCGGCGCGCTGGCGGCGGAACTAGCGGCCGCACGCCTCTTGAAACCAGGTGCGGGAGGGCTGGCCGCGCTGGCGGCGAGCCCCCGGGAACTGCTGGCTGAGCTTTCCCGGCGGGGTGTCAGGACCGAGGTGTTCGAGGGCGCCGGCCCGACCCCGACCTCGTAGCCCCCGGGTTCAGGGCTTCCGACGGTGCTTCCAGTTGTAGGGGTCCTCCCAGCCAAGAGCGGCCAATGCCTGGTTGACGAGCCGGAGGGCAGCCGTGGCCTCATAGTCGTCGGAACGGAGGTAGATGCGTTGCACCAGGGCCGCCCGCGCCGCTTCCAGGGTGGGGCGGCCCGCGCCGACGAGCTCTTCCATCGGGTCACCGTTGGTGGCGGCAAGACTGCTAGCGCTTCCGGCTAGGGCGATGGCACGGTCGACGACTTCTTTTGGTTCTGCCATGACGGCCCGAGAGTAGCCCACTGGCCAGCTGGTCAGCTCGGGGTCGCCGGGCGGCGCTGCCGGCGGCGGAAGAACTTGACCACCGGGTCGTACTTGCTGTCTACCACCCGCTCTTTCATGGGGATTATGGCGTTGTCGGTGATCTTGATGCTCTCCGGGCACACTTCGGTGCAGCATTTGGTGATGTTGCAGTAGCCGAGGCCCTGGGCGTCCTGCAGGAACTCTTTTCGGTCGAGGGCGTCGTTGGGGTGCATGTCGAGCTCGGCGTAGCGGATGAAAAAGCGCGGCCCCGCGTAGTGGGCCTTGTTGTCCTCGTGGTCACGGATGACGTGGCAGACGTCCTGGCAGAGCCAGCACTCTATACACTTGCGGAACTCCTGGGAGCGCTGCACGTCGACCTGGTACATAGTGAAAGGCGCAGCCGGCTGCTCGGCCGTGGGCGTGAACGCCGGCACTTGCTTCGCCCTCTCGTAGTTGAACGAGACGTCGGTTACCAGGTCCCTTATGACGGGGAAGGTCCGCAGGGGCGTGATCGTCACGGGCTCGCCCTCGGGGAGGCTGGAGAGACGCGTCATGCACATGAGCCGGGGGCGCCCGTTGATCTCGGCCGAACAGGACCCGCACTTGCCCGCCTTGCAGTTCCAGCGCACGGCGAGGTCGTTGGCCAGGCTGGCCTGCGCCCGGTGGACGACGTCGAGCACCACCTGGCCCTCCTCGGCCGGCACGACGTACTCGACGAGGTCGCCGCCGCCGGCGTCGCCCCGCCAGATGCGCAGCGTCAAGTCGTAGCTCAATGGTCTCCTTCCAGCAGTTCGGCCAGCTCAGGGGGCATCTTTGGAAGAGGCTGCTCCCGCGTGGCAAGGGCCGGCAGCCCGCTCTCTCGGGGCGTCTTCAGCTCGAGCACCACGTTGCGGTCGCCCCAGGAGAGCTCGGTCATCGGGAAGTCGTCGCGGGTGTGGGCGCCGCGGCTTTCTTGGCGTTCCAGGGCCGCCATGGCGACGGCTTGGGAGACGAGCAGCATGTTGCGTAGGTCGAGGGCGAGGTGCCAACCAGGGTTGTAGTGCCGTCCCCCCCCGACCGAGACGTGGGCAGCGCGCGCCTGCAGCAAGGCGATGCGCTCGAGGGCTTCTTTCAGCTCAGGCTCCACCCGGATTATGCCGACCAGATCCTGCATCGTTTCTTGCAGCTCCTGGT
>DAHWQF010000524.1 GCA_027334785.1 Acidimicrobiaceae bacterium | reverse complement strand
CGGCGGTCCTGCTTCCCAGCGGGACCCCTGGTAATCGGCCGGTAGGCGCAAAAAGCGCACGATGTCTGTCACCGGCAGCTCCCTCGCTAGTTGTTGGGTCAGGACCACTGCGGCCGGATGGCCCGCCCGCAGTGTTATGGCAGCTGATGTAACTACGGAGACGTAACTACATCGATGTCATTCTGCCTCATCCGAGCGGCCAGTGCAAGCGGCGGGTCCAGGCCCGCCCGCGGCTGGTAGGCGCCGAGCCTGGTCTCAGGCCGGGCGGCGCCCCCGCCTCGCCCGGGCGGTCCTTTTGCCTTCCAAGAAGTCCGAGAGCACGTAATCGCCGAGCGTGCTCGGCGTCGTGAAAAATGCCTTGCCCTTGTTGAGGCGGGCGAGTTGCTCGACGAAGCGGCGCAGGTGCCCGGTCGGGTCGAGGGCGAAGGTGTTTATGCGGATGTTCTCCCGAGTGCAGCGTGCCACTTCGACCAGGGTCGCGTTGACGGTGTCCTGGGTGGGCGGGTAGGCAAAGACCGGTGCCGGCGCGCCGGCGGGCCAGTGGGCCGTCGGCTCTCCGTCGGTGACCATTATCACCTGCTTCGTGCCCCGTTGCCGGGCAAGCAATTTACGGGACAGGCAGAGCCCGTGTTGGATGTTGGTCCCCCAGTCGTAGTCCCAGGAAACCTCGGGCAGGTCGCGGAAGGAGATCTGGCGGGCGTAGCGGGCGAAGCCCACGATGGCCAGGTAGTCGGAGGGGAACCGGCCGGATATCAAGGCGTGGAGCGCCATCGCCATTTTCTTGGCCGCGACGAAGTTCCCTCTCATGGGCATGGAGAGCGACAGGTCGAGCATTATCACGGTGGCAGAGCGGGTGAGCGCTTCGGTGCGTTCCACTTCGAAGTCGACCGGCGAGAGCTCGACCGGGGTGCCCGGCCCGCGCCGGGCGAGCGCGTTGCGTACGGTCCGCTCTATCGACAAGTTGAAGGGGTCGCCCCACTCGTAGGCCTTGGTTTCCCCGGCACGTTCGTGGCCGACGCCGGGGCGCGCCAGGGGGTGCTGGCCCGAGCGGTAGGGGGCGAGGCGCGTGTAGAGGTCGGCCAGGGCCTGGTCGCCGATGCGACGGAGCCCTCTCGGGGTGAGCCGCAGGCGGCCCTCCTTCTGCTCGGCCAGTCCAGACTCGCGAAGTTGGCGGGCGATACGCCCGAGGGCCTCGAGCGAGCTCGCTTCGTCTGCCCCGAGGAGCTCTTTGGCCCTGGCGATATCCACTTCGGCCAGGGCGCCCGGGCTCGGAGCGCCGGCGAGGAGCTGTTCGAGCTGCCTGATGTCGGACAAGTCCGCGACGGCTGCGCTGGCGGGGCCGAGGCCAAGGGCTATGTCGGGGAAGTCCCCGAACATCGAAGTCGCGCCCAGGTGGGCGGCGAGCCGGGCGAGCTCACCGAGAAGCCCCTCGTCTGACTCGAGGAGAGCCTCGGAAAGCTCGTCCAGCTTGGCTCGCTGCTCGGGCGAGAGGGACTCCATGAGCGCTCGCGCCGCAGCCGCCTGGTTGGCTAGGGATTGGAGGAGCTCGTCCAGGGTCTCTGGCCGGCCGGGGACGAGGTCCCCGTAGTTTTCCATGAAGCGCTCAAAGTCCGCCTGCACGTCCTCTCCCGCCTCGCGCCGCTCGGCCAGGGAGTTGAGCTCCCCGAGCATCTCACGCATCCGGGCGAGATCTTCTGGGCGCAGGTTGGAGAGGGCTTGTTGCATCCTGGAAAAAGCGTCCTTGGCCAGCTCGGCCCGCCGCGCCCGCACCCGTTCGAGCAGTTCGCGCAGCCCCTTCACCTCCCGGCCCGTGCTGTCCACGAAGCCGCGCTGCATGAGCCGGCGCAAGGCCTGGTCGACGTCGCCGTGCTCGAGCAGTTCCTCGGAGAGACGCCGTAGGACGTCGTCGCCGGTCATGTCACCGACCTGCTGGGTGCCGTCCCAGCGCGAGTAGCCCGCTCGCGCCATGGCGCTACTGCCTGCCGCGGGCCTGGTAGGTGGTGACCCCGTCGCGGACGTACTTGTTGAGCCGCTTGGAGAGGTGGAGGCCCTCCAGGACCAGTTCCACGGCGCAGGCGAGCGCCGGCGGGCTCTCGGAACCGGCCAACTTGCCTGCCGGCAGGCGCAGGCCGGGGTGCTTGGCCAGTACCTCGACGTACTGCAAGGAAGCGACGTCATCGCCCACTTCGATGCTCGAGCCGTCGTCCAGCTCGGCTACGGCCGGCGCCAGGTCCGCAGGGTCCACGCGGGCCCTGAAGACCCCGAGCACAGCCTGGCGGTAGAGCCGCGCCACCAGGTCCTCCTCCCCCCCGTCGTCCAGGCTGTCGAGCTCGATCTTGCCGGCGCTAGAGGAGACGAGGGCGGGGAGGTCGCTCACCCGGGGCACCGCCTCGGCCTCTCCCAGGCGGAGCGCCCGGCGTAGGGAGGCAGCGGCGAGGGTCTCGTAGTTGGCCACGCCCAGGCGCACCGACACGCCCGAACGCTGGTTGACCTGGGGGCTTTGGCGGGCGAACTGGGAGAGCTGGGCGACCACCTCGGCCATGTACCCCGGCACGTTGAGCTTCACACCGTCCATCCCGGCCACCTCTGCCTCTTGGGCCATGACCTCGACCTCGGTGGAAGTGTCTAGGGGGTAGTGGGTGCGGATCTGGGCACCGAAGCGGTCTTTCAGCGGGGTGATGATCCGCCCCCTGCTCGTGTAGTCCTCAGGGTTGGCCGAGGCCACGAGCATCACGTCCAAGGGGAGGCGGATCTTGTAGCCGCGGATCTGCACGTCACGCTCTTCGAGCACGTTTAGCAGGCCGACCTGGATACGCTCGGCCAGGTCGGGTAGCTCGTTGATGGCAAAGATCCCACG
>DAHWQF010000523.1 GCA_027334785.1 Acidimicrobiaceae bacterium | reverse complement strand
CGAGCGAGTTGCCGTTCAGGTAGATCGGGCCTTCCTCGGCGATGACGAAGCTCTCTCGGTAGTGGGCCAACGGGTCTCCCTGGTCGGCATTCAATGCGTCGTCCCGGCATTGCGCCACACTGGGGGGCTCGTACATCAGGCACATCTTCGCGCACGGCAACGGAGCAAGCAGGCAGCGTCCGTGGTGGCCCCTCGCCAAGCTGTTCGGCGTCGCTACAAAGAAGAACCCCTCGAAGGCGCAATGGGACCGCCTCCGGGGTCCCAAGCGGCGTTAGTAACCGGGCTTCCAGTCGTGGCTCACCTGGCCGTTCGGCTGTGAGCTGGTCTGACATGAGCGGCCCCGCCGAAGTGACCCTAGAGGCAGCGCAACGGACACTGCGAGAAGAGATGGCCACGGCCCACCACGGTGCCATGCCAAGCCCACCCACTATTCCTTTACCCAGCAAAACCCTTAACTCAAGTCAGCCTCGCAGCCGCGGTTGTCCCTGCGCGACGACCCGGAGAAACTGCTCAATCAACGCTTACGCACGATCCTTGACAAGTCGCCTCCTTGTATCAGCCGTAGTCGGGGTGAGCCATGCCACCACCCGACCCCCCACGACTTCGACCGGATAGGCCTGGAGGGGGCGGGTCGCTGGGCGGCGGACCGCCTCGCCGGTGCGGACGTCAAAGCGCCCGTTGTGCTTCGGGCATTCGATCACGCAGCCGTCGAGGTGCCCCTCGCTCAGTTCAGCCTGCGCATGGGTGCACAACCCGTCAGTGAGAGCGAACTTGTCCTCTTCTAGCCGGTAGAGAGCGTAAACGTGCCCGTCCACGTCGACACGCCGCACCCCGCCAATCCCCACGCCCTCGACCGGGCCGAGGTCGACCACTTCATCAGCGCCGTCGCCCGGTGTGGGCGCTAGTGCGTCGGCCTCAGTGCTCCCGACCGTCCCCGCTGGTCCCGCCGCTGGCTCAACTCGGGACGGGGGCTGGAAAGGGCCGCCAGGTAGTTCGGGGAGGGGTAGTTCCCAGGTCGGGTCCCGCCGCTGTTGGCGCAAGGCGTGGATAATCTCGCGATACGCGGCCATGACCGAAGGTTTGGGCGAAGGCAAGTACGCCTTTATCTCCTGGTGCAGCTGTGGCAGGTTGTAGTACGGGACCGACGGAAACAGGTGGTGCTCCAGGTGGTAGTTCATGTTGAGGTACAGGAAGCGGAAAACTGGGTTCATGTACACCGTGCGGGTGTTGAGGCGGTGGTCGAGCACGTCCTCACGCAAGCCGGCGTGCTGGGTTATGCCGAAGAACACCAGCAGCCAGGCGCCGTAAAACGACGGGAGGCCAACGAAAAGTAGCGGGACCATGGTCCCGGACATGACCGCTCCGGCCACGGCAGCGCCCAAGACGGCGATGTGCACCCGCGCCTCACGCACTAGACGAGGCAGGTCCTCCGGGGGCACCAGTTCCCGGGTTGTCCCATCGATGCGCCCAGCAGCATGCTGGATGGTCCTGAGCAGCATCCTCGGCCCATTGACCAGGTTGAGGTAATTGAGCACCAAGGGCACGAGCTTGGTCGGGCGCGGATAGCTGATCTCAGCATCGCGGCCGACGATTATCGTGTCCGAGTGGTGGCGAAAATGAGACCATCGCCACAAAGTTGGCTCGCGTAGCAACATGAACGACGCCACGTGGTACACCGCGTCGTTGGCCCACTTGGCTTTGAAGGCCGTGCCGTGGCCGTTCTCGTGCCAACGGGCGTCAGCCGACCCACCGTAAAGTGCGCCGAAAGCGGCAAAGGCGGCGATTGCCCAGCGGGAGCGGCGTCGGAGGGACATGAATGCCGCCATACCCGTACCCGCCAGCAGGGCGGCCCACAGGGCGGTATCTCGCGCCGGCCGCCCGTTCTCACGCTCCATCAAAGCCCGTAGCCTCTCGGGGTCGATAGGAGGTTGGTACCACCGGGCGTCGGCCAGGCCTGCCGCGAGTGCGGCAGCCGCCTGGGGTCCTGTCAAGCTGTAATCGCGTGGCGTCGGCCCTGGCCCCCGGCCCGAGCCTCGTTTGCTTCCTCGTCTCAACAACATGCTCCCTCCCTTAGCCATTGTGCCACGTAGGACCGAGGGCCCGAGGGCCTACAGCGCGTCACCACCGACGTGTGGGACTAGTTCCTCTGTCGGGAAGGACTTATTCCTCTTTCCCGCTCCCCCAACTCGGTTTCAGGATACGGCTGTGGCGTCCCGACCTAACTTGGCCGCTTCGGCGGCCTCGTGGAGTTCACGCAACCGCCTCAAGGCCATCTTGGGCTGGCTGATCTTCGTAACCGCGGCGTACGCGGTCGGGATGGCCGTAGGGCAGCGCAACTTGACCGACGCCCAGATGGGCAACGGTGAGTCAGGCGTCGCAACCCGCGTGCTCGAAAAAGCCTTTCCTTATCACACGGCTGAGGAGGTCCTCATCCAACCCCGGGCCCCGGGCCCGCCGCCGGCGGGGGCCTTGTCGTCGGCGGCCGGCGAACTGGTCGCCCGCTTGAGCAGGCTGGGAACTGTCGCCGACATAAAGGCGCCCTACCCGTTCCCGGGGAGCACGGCAAGCGCGGCGTTGCGTTCAGCCGACGGGCGTTCCCTGTTAGTCACGTTCAACGTCGCCGGCAACAGCAACCAGGCGCAGGCCAACGTGGATGGCCCTCTGGCCGCCACCAAGGCCGTATCTTCACATCATCCCCAGCTCCGAGTGGAAGAGTTCGGGTCAGCCAGCGCGACCAAGGCTCTGATCAGCCGGGAACGGGACCGACGCCGGCCGGTCATCCGAACAGCGCCATCCGGGCGGGCCGCTCCGTGCGCTGGAGGAGTGGCGTACCGACCACCGTGGCGGCAGCAACGGCGCCCAG
>DAHWQF010000522.1 GCA_027334785.1 Acidimicrobiaceae bacterium | reverse complement strand
GCAAAGGAGCTGACCGTGCTACGCGCCCACCAGGTCCATGGGGCGGCGCTCCGGTGGCTGTTGGGCCTGGCCGGCACAGAGGGCCTGCTCTTACGGCTGGTGAGCCCCGAGCCGCTCGCCGAGATCCCCAACGGTGACCCGGCCGTCGCGGTGGAGGCCGAAGTGCTGGCGCAGCCGGTGGCGGCCGGAGGCCGCGGCCAAGATGGCCACAATGGCAGGTCGTGGTGTTGTGGCGGGTACCCAGGTCGTTGTGAGGATCTGAACAACCCGGCGCCGGCGCCCTCGATGGGACCGCCCAGGTTGACCCGGGCCACTGCCTCGCGGCTGCGGCGCCTGCACGACATCGAGGCTGCCGCGTTGGCCACTGCCGCGGTCCTCCTCTGCCGCTTCGACCCTCACGACCTTGCCGTCGCCCGGCCGAGCGTCAGTGCCGATGCCACCATCGTCTTTACTGCCGAAGGGGCCAGCTTCTCTGTCCCCGAGTACACCAGGGCGCTCTTGCGAGCCTGGAGCGCCAGGGACCTCTTCCCGAGGGACTGGGCCGACGACGTCGCGACCTTCTACCTGACGGCCCGCCTGGAGCTGGCCGAGCGCCGTACCGGCCTCGAGCTGATCGACCCGGCCCTGCCGCCGCTCGTACCCGTACCTTGGCACTGTCGCAGAGACCCCGGGGCCGATCTGCTGGCATCCCTGACCGGATCTAGCGGTTATGAGCAGGACGTCGAACCCGAGGAGCTCCCCCTCGACTGGGGGGCCGCCGGGTGACCCTCCGTCCACGTCGCTCCCCTCGCGACCCGTCGTCTCCCCCTGGGAAGTGGGCCGACCACTGCAGTTGTCGTACCGCTCTACACTGGGGAGCGCGCTGCAGTTTTGGTGACGCTTACTGAAATTTATCCGTCGCATCCCACTGCAGTTTTCGTGTCGCTTTACATCTGGCACGAACTGGGGCCGCGTACCACCCGGGCCCTCGACCCATTCGAGCACCCGGGGGTCGGAGAGGAAGCTCGCCACCCGGGCCGCCGTCCCGCAGACCCCGGCGCGCTGGCGGTCAGGGAGATGGACAGTCGCCCTGAGGCCGTCGGCTGAGAGCTCGTGGCCGGCGCCGGTGAGCACCTTCACGGGCTCCTCCTCGTCTGGGTCCTGGAGCCAGCGGTAGACCTGGGAGACGGGCCTCCCGGCAGAGCTCGCCGCGAGCAGTAACTGCGCCAGCAGTTCCTGGCCGGCGTTGTCGAAGTAGGCGTCGGTGCGCTCGCCCGGTTCCTTCGAGGCGTTCGCCCAGACCGCAGCCAGCTTCCTCGCGCTCCTAACGTCGGTCACGTAGGAGAGGGGGTCCCACCACCAGCTGGCGCCGGCGCCGGCGACGCCCTGGGGGTCGAAGACCCAGCAGCGCCCGCCGGAGGCCGAAGCGGCCGCTTCCCTCGCCCCCCGGGTCGCGTCCACGATGTCGCACTTGTTCGAGGTGACGATGACCGGCCCGGGGGCGTCCAAGATGGCAGGGACCGCGTAGCAGGTGGTCTTGCCGGTCCTCGGCCCGGCGACCACGGTCAGCATGTCCTCCCAGGTGGCCCGGAGCGGCTTCTTCCCGCCCGGCACGAGCGCGCCGATAACCGGCCCCGGCCCGGCGAAAACCCCAGGCGCCAGCCTGGCTTTCCCGTCGGTGTAACGAGAAAGTCCTTTGTCCCTCGTCAGGTTCCTTGCCGCCCGGTCGATCGCGTGGCCCTTGGCCTGTCGCCAGGCGACGACAAAGGCCACGGCCACCGCGAGGACGAAAAGGCCCCCTCCCAATCCGACGGCCCAGTGAGTGTCCGCCGGCGCCCAGGCGAACCTGCCGTGGCCGGCGAGGGGCCCCGAGCAACTTGAAGGGATCCCCAGGGGGCTTCGGCGCGCCGCTCGTGGTAGCCGCCAGCTCGGCCGCGCCCCACGCGCCCACGACCAAGGCCAGGGCGCCGAGCGCGAGGGCGCCTATCGCGTAGCCCTCGTAGTTCCGCCCTCCGCGGCCCTTGGCCCGTTGGTAGCTCACCTTCTCCCCCTCACCTGCCCCGCCTCACTTGGCCCCCCTCACTTGGCCATCGCCTCCCTCCAGCGGGCGTTGGTGTCGTGGAGGGCGAGCTCTGAAGCCGTGAGCTCCACCTCGACCGGGACACCGGGCCGGCCGCCGACTTTGATGATGAACTTGCCGAGCCCGGGCGGCTTTTCCTCGGCGCCTGACTTTTGGTCCCAGGACGCCGGCGCCGACCAGGCCGAGAGGAGGTTGGCCTCGGCACGAGAGAGCTGGACGACCTGGCTGAGCATCGGGATCTCCCGGGCCGGCAGGCCGCCCAGCACCATGTAGCCAGCCCGCTCCGCGAACCCCACGGCTCTTTGGCGGTCGTCCTCGTCGGAGAGGGACAACATGTCAGAAAGCGTGTGGGTTATGAGGGCCTGGCCGACCCCTCGGGTGCGGTTCAAGCGCGTGAGGGCGTCCACCCTCGCCACCATGCCCTTGCTCGCCTGCAGCACCCTCCAGAGCTCGTCGATCACGACGAAGCGGTGGACCTCGGGCCCGAGGCCGGCTTCCGAGAGGGCCTGGGCCGCCTCGATGCCGGCGAAGCCCTCGGCCCAGCAGGCGAGGAGCACCGCGGCCTGGAGCTTCATGTCGGTCTCGGGTATGCCCGAGATGTCCACGCACAAAGGGCGCGACAAGTCGAGCTCGACTGTCGTCCGGCCCGAGAAGGTCTCCCCGAGCGCGCCGCGGGTTAGCGCCATCACCGAGCCCAGGAGCGGGCCGACGGCGGAGCGGTAGGCGGCCTCGTCGCCCCGGGACAAGGTGACGTCGGTGAGCTCGGGCGAGCCGGAGTCCAAGAGCCTGACGAGGTGCCACAA